>NZ_JANDMF010000041.1:0-49546 GCF_031626875.1 Clostridium sp. SHJSY1 | reverse complement strand
ATTAATAAATTACCTATAACTGAAATATTCAATTGAATCTAATAATTATATTAAATCAGAATTATAGAAATTAGTTTCCGTGACTACTCTCTTTATCTACTTTTTGGGTAATAATAAAAAAAAGAAAAGTAAGATTTATAATTAATATTATAAAAATTGCACTAGTGTTTATAAACGCTAGTGCATACTGCTATTTGTTTAAAGCTCTCTCTGATAAAACTCCAGAAAGTACTAATGAAACAAGTTGTATTCCACGAACTATATAAGTAAAATTTCTTATTTCATTTTTATATCACTCTTTCTATATTTAATCTTTCTTTTTATGTCTATTATAAAATTCTTTTAATTCTGCTTTTCTCTCATCTGATAATAATGTTTTTTTAACGCCTTGAATTGCACCTTCTAAAGCTAATAATCTATGAATACAAGCTGACTCATCCACTTCTTGTATTTTTAGCCATGCTTGCTCTGTTCCTATCTTCTCTAATTGTTCAAAATTAAATATTCCAACTCCATTTAATTGTTTTTCAACTTCTTTTCCAATGTTAGGCAACTTTGATAATTCTCCCATAATGACCTCCTCTATTTTATTTTAACAACATCTTCTATCCTATCTTTTCCATAATCATAACTAATAAACTCTTCAAATGACTTCACAAAATAGAATGGAATTATTAATACAATTGGTATAGCAAATGAAATTGATATAATAAGCTTTATTGAAATCACTCCACCTAATACACCTCCAAGTGCCTGTGCAAAAGGCGTGAGCCCTTGAGTAATCATACTCATAAATGCCATTACCTTTCCTCTCATTTCTTGAGGTGTTGCTAATTGAATAGTTGATATTAATATTACATTTAAAATGGAATTAAAGAAACCACCAAGAGCTATAAATATAGTAATTAATATAAAAATAGATTGATTAATTCCAATAATGAGGCTTAAATAACATATTACAGCTGAAAAGATAAATACTTTTAACTTTTTATCACTCGAAATGGAGACTACAGATGAAAATATATATCCAGCCATTACCCCTCCTGAAAAAATTGCCATTACAACTCCATATCTACCTGCTCCAAGATATGATGTTTTCTGAAATAATGGCATTAAGAACTATTCCAATAAATGAGAAGAAGTTTAACACAGCTGCCATAAATAATATGTATCTTAAACCTTTAAACTTCCACATGAAAGAAAAGCCTTCCTTCATATCCTGAAAAAAATTATTATCACTTTTCCTTTTTAATAATGGAATCTTTACAAAACATATTGATGCTCCTGAAAACAAATAAGATAATCCATTAAATAAAAATAAAATTGGTGCTCCAAGTGATTGAAAAAGAAATCCACCTGCCACATTTCCAATCATGTTTGAACCACTAGTGGCCATTGAAAGCATAGAATTTGCACCTTCTAATTTTGATATAGGAACAATATCAGGAATAGAAGAATTAACTCCTGGTCTAAATACTGCACCACAAATACTAAGTATAATTCCAGCAGCAAATACTTCCCAAATAGCTAACATCCCTTTAAATGCAGCTATTGAAATAACCATTATACTCAAACCTCTAATCAAATCCATTAAGATCAGTAAATTTTTTCTTTTGTAACGATCAACTAACACCCCAGCAAATGGTGACATTAAAACTCCAGGCAATGTTGAAGCTGCCATAAGCATTCCCATAAGTGCTGTAGAACCTGTAACTTCAAGTACCCAAAATCCTAAAGCTATGCTATATGCTGCATCACCTAATGTCGAAACAAGCTGCCCTTGCCATAAAATAAGGAAAGCAGCTGTCCATAATTTATCATTATTCCTTTCTTGTGTCATAAGAATCCTCCTTTCTCTCTTTCCATAATAATCCAATTATATCATATTTTACACTTTGTTTTATTTAATTTTTTATGGTGCTAATGCAAAATCTCTAATGCACTGGCACCATAAAAAGAAGTTAAGGATATTGACACCCTTAACTTCTTTAAAATTACTTTATATTAAATTTTTGTATCTCTAATTCCAATTTTTCTGATAATCCTTGAAGACCTTCTGCAATACTTGTAAATCTATTCATAGCAGAAGTTATTTCTTCTGTAGATGCAGTAACTTCTTCTGTTGCTGAAGCTGTTTCTTCTGAAACTGCTGATATTCCTTCGATTTCTTGTACTACATTTCTCTTATTCTTATCTATTTCAACAATAGCTATCTTCATTTCTTCAATCTTGTCTATTACTGTTCCTATAGATTTAAGAATTTCATTAAAGATTTCTTTAGTTTCTCCTACTGCTAAATCCTGCTCTGTTACAACATCATTAGTAACCTTTATAGCATTTACAGCAGTATCTGATTTTTCTTGAATATTTGCTATAATTAGCTTTATCTCTTCTGTTGAACCTTTGGATTGTTCTGCAAGTTTTCTAATTTCCTCTGCAACAACAGCAAATCCTTTTCCAGCTTCCCCTGCACGTGCAGATTCAATACTAGCATTTAGTGATAAAAGGTTTGTTTGCTCTGTTATCTGAGAAATTGTTTCAGATATACTATTTATCTTCTTAGTACTTTCATTCATATCTTCCACTATGCTACTAACTTCAGCTGTTACCATTTTAGTTTTATTAGACTTATCTATTAATGTATCTATCATCGATAATCCTTTAGAGCCTAATTCCTTAGTTCCAGCAGAAAGTTTATCCGCTTCATTTGAACTTACAGCCATTTTATCTAATCTATCAGATAGTCCATTTATTTCTTCAACACCATTTTGAGCGTTTTGTGCTTGACTGGTTGCACCTATTGCCACCTCATTAATAGCCTTTGCCACTTCTTCAACTGAAGCAGTTACCTCTTCTGACATACTTGCAAGATTTGAAGATGTTTCTAATACTTCTTTAGAAGAGTCTGTAACACTTTTCATAAGCCCTGATATATTTTCTATCATATGATTAAATGATTCAGCCAAATCTTCAAATTCATCTTTTGTTGTTGCTTTTATAGATACAGTTAAATCTCCATTTGCTGATTTCGCAAAGACTTCTTTTAATCTCTTTATGTTTTGTGCTATTCCATTACTTAATAATATTGCTAATGCAACTGAAATTGCTCCAATAACTCCTACAATTAAATACATCATATTTAATATAGCTTGTGTCTTTGTTGTTAATTCTGATTGTTCTAATGTGGCTATTAATTTCCAGCCTGTAAGTTCATCAGTTTGATAAACTCCAAATCTTTCTTTTCCATCTTCAGTATACTGAAGAGATCCTTCATTATTAGATTTCATTGAATCCCAAACACTTAAGTTTTGATTTATACTATCTTTATTAGGATGAGCTAATATAACTCCTGTTGTATCTGTAATAAATACAAATCCTTCATTTCCTACTTTCTTTTGTGCAATTTTATCAGAAAGAGCCCCTAATGTACAATCCATTCCTATAACGCCAACAGTTTGTCCGTTTCTTTCTACTGTTTGTGCTATTGTAATCATCAACTCTCCTGTAGAAGCTCCTCTATATGGAGGAGTTATAATTGGCTTACCTTTGTTTTCCATAGCTTGCTTATACCAAGGCCTCTTAGTTGGGTCATATCCACTTGGCATTACTTCTACTGGATACATAATATATTTACTTGAAGTAGTTCCATAGTAAATAGAAGACATATCTTTATTAGTAATTTGTGTTGATTTAAGCATAGCTGTTATATCATCTGTATTTGCATCATCTTTTAAATTAGCAATATTATTTGATAATGCTGAAGCCATATTAGAAAGTCCACTAAAATAATCTGTCAATCCACTATTTACCTCAGTAAGTGTTTGATTACTCGTTGTTATTAAATTATCATGTAAAATCGATTTAGACTTTGTATATGAAGTAACTCCCATTATTATCAAAGGAATCATACAAATAGCAACTAAACTAATAATTAATTTACCTCTTATACTATTAAGTATAAACTTTGCAATTTTTTTATCTTTTGTTGTTTCCATCTTCCCACCTCTAGATTTATAAATTTTAACATTTACTATAAAATACATACTTTTATTATTTTTTTGATATTTTTATTTCTACATTTATTTATATCGAATAATTTCAATTATTTCTTTAATATATTTTAAAACTTTTTAATTTCATTTAATTTTTCACAGAAGAAATATCTATAAAAAATATAAGAGATAATCTAAACTATCTCTTATATTTCTTGCTATCTAATTTTACATATTTGTGATTTTTGCAACTATCTTGCCTGTTATTTTTCCTTCTTTCATTTTCATTAAATATTCTGGAACTTCTTCTAAAGAAATTTCTGTTATTCGGGGAGATAAAATTTTCTTTTCTGCTAATAATTTAGCTAATTCATCTCCAATTTTAGCTATATTGCATTGAGATTTATAATCTCCATTAGTAAAAGGTAATCCAAAAGCTATTTCATGAATAGATATTCCTTTTTCATAGAATCTTAACCTATTGAAATCTGGGAAACCAGCAATAACTGCAATTTCTCCATTGATTGCAAGTATATCAAGATCTTTAGTTGCACTTTCAGTGCCAATTGTATTTACCACATAATCAACACCTCTTTTATTTGTCAACTTAGAAATAACTTCATATACATCTTCATTTTTATAATCAATTGCCACATCTGCTCCTAAGTTCTTTACATATTCTATATCCTTCCCTGCACAACTAGTATAAACTGTTAGTCCACATAATTTTGCTAATTGAATAGAATATCCTCCTGCAACATCTAATCCTAGAACACGCTTTCTCTCATCATTCAATCCTTTATATAATGCTGTTTGATAATCTGATGGGTTCAAACCATAAGCACAGACTTTCACCCTAATTTCATTTTCCTTTGGTATTGGTTTCTCTCTATCAAAAACAACTTTAAGACTCTCAATTTTCCCATTTTCCTCTAAAACAAGTGCTTTCATAATATGCTACCTCCTAAATTGTACTATTCATATGCATCTTCTCAACACAAATGCATTACATATGATATATTATTTATTCTAATTTTTCAGTATCATTTGATTTGATTATTTATATCATATGATGTGTTATTGTGAATTCTATCATATTTTGTAGATTAAACTATAGATTCTATGCTAAAATCTAAATTAATGTAATTAGCTGGCTTTGAAATAAACTTTTATAAGAACTTAGGAGATAAAAATAATGAATTTGAGAAAATATTTCTATGATGTATGTAATGATTATAAAAACTGTACCACTTTTGTATCAACTCAAGATTACATAGCAGAATGGTATAAATTATCTGATAAAAAAGGTCTTATAAATATATTTCCTCATGCAAATTATAACCATTTTATCACACATTCTCATGATTTCTTTGAGTTTGTATATGTTTATAACGGTTCCTGTAAAATCACGGTAGACAACTCCAATATTACATTAGAATCAAAAGATATTTGCTTGTTTAATCTTCAAGCAAAACATTCTATTCAAGTAATGAACACAGAAGAAGATATTATTTTTTATATATTAGTACATCCAGATTATTTCAAAAGTGCTTATTTTCAACTTATCTATCTTCCAAATGATAAATATATTTTTGATTTTTTTCTAGAATCCATGTTGAACCATTATATAAAAGATAACTTTATTTTAATACATCATCTTCAAGACAGTACTTATAATAACTTAATTGAACATATTATCTATGAAAATTATGAAAATAGAAACCACAAAGAAGAAATGATAAACTTTCTACTTTCCTCCTTGCTTATTGAGTTTTCCAGAAGTTATGAGACTCATATAAACAATTCTAGCAAGATTGAATTAGATAAATATAAAATATCTGAAATTACAGATTATATTTATGAAAATTATAAAAATGTCACTTTGAAAAGTTTAGCAAAGCATTTTAACTATAGTAGCACTTATCTTTCAACCATTATAAAAAAATATTCTGGTAATAGTTTCTCTGAAATACTTCATTCCTTTCGCTTCTTGAAATCTTGTCAGCTTCTAACTGAATCAAAAGATTCTATTACAGATATAATAGAGGAAGTTGGTTATAGCAACAAAACTTGGTTTATACAAAATTTTAGAAAGCGTTATGGAGTTTCCCCCTCAGAATATCGAAAAAAATATAAAAAATTACCTAAATAAAAAGGATGCCAAACACATCCTTTTATTTATGAGAATATCACTATTAACTTTTTTATTCACCCATTTTTACTGTTCTAATGCTTAATACTTACATTAACAACTGCGAATATCAAATTATCATTTTTCATAAAATTAGCCCTTATACTACTACCAACTTTATTTACCTTGAGAATGCTTATATTCCTACCCTCTAATTCATTGCAATTAAAATAATTAATAACAAAATTATTAAAAACAAATCTATCCATTTCTTCAAGGTTAGAATATCCCTCAACATAACTTAACTTAATTCCATAGATGTAAAATAGATCATCAATTGTCTTTAATTTATAATCTTCTAATCCTCTTGCTTCATAAACTCTTTTTAAACTTGATTTATTCATGGTTTCCTACACCTCACATAATATTTTTTTGCTATCTAAGTCTATAATTTTTGTCACTTCCACTTTGAATTTCAATTATATAATCCTTACACATTTCATAAATTCTTGACCCAATAGCTTCATCATATGATAATAGTTTACTTATATTAAATTCAGTACTTATTATCATAGGCAAATAATTTAGATATCTGTAATTTATGATTTCAAAAATTATATTTATATCCGCTTCACTGATTTTTCCTTTATATAAATCATCTATAACAAGGACATCACACTTTTGATACACATGAATAATTTTTGTATAGGCATCATCCTTCATTATATTTTGCTTTATCTTTGTTACAACATCTCTATAAGGCATGTACATAACCTTATAATTGCTATTAATTAGATTTATGGCTAAAGCTATAGACAAATGGCTTTTTCCACTCCCAACTTGTCCACATAAAAGAATACTATTTTGTCTGTTTCCTAAAACTTCTACAAAATCATTAGCATAGGTTATGGCTATTGATTTTGCCTCTTTTGCACTTTCATTCCATTCCTGAAAACTAGAAAATGTCTGTTTGCACTTCTCAATATTTATTCCGGCTGCCTTCCATTGAAGTTTTAGCTTTTCTCTTTCTCTGCACTCACAACTTGCAGCTACTTCTAAGCCATTATTATTTTTTCTTAGTATCCATCCAGTATCTCTACACTTTGAGCATTTATATAAGCTTGCTTTCTGCCAATTTTCGTTCTTCTTCTGAGAGTCCTCTAGTCTTTTTCGGCTTAAAATTCTTAAATTCTCCACCATCTGAAGTGTAACATTTTCCATGGCTTATTCCTCCCTTTGAATCTCTACTTTTAGCTAGGTTCTTCAAAATGCCATTTATATAACTCATATTAGGTTTATCTACTTCCAAAGCCTTATCTATAGCCATTTTTACATAACTCTCACCATAAGAATCTATAGCTACAACTAAAGCATTTGGACTGAATATCCCTACTTTTCCTGTTACATTTTCATAAAAACTTAAAATCTTACTTGCTTGTTTTTGCAAATTTTCTGCTTTTATTTTTTCTTTTTTAACTTCATGTAATGTTAGACTGTTATTATCACTCTCTATTTCTAATTCTTTATTCTTATTCTTTTTCTTATTCTCTTTCTGCATAGTAACAGTTACGTCACCTTCTGCAACAGTTAATTCCTCCCCCATAATAGATGTATTATCTTCTAAACTTTCTATATTATCTTCTTCTGCTTTTTTCTTTTCCCTATATTTTTGCATACGTTTTCTACTTTGCTCACGAGCTTTTTCCATGCCTTCTACATTTTGATGTTTTTCCCAATTGGTTATCTTTATAATATTTTTCTCATCAAATTGAATCATCCCATAACTTTTTAAAGTAGAAAGAGCAATCTTTATAGCTTCTACTGTTCTAGAAAAAATTATGCTTAGCATCTCTTCTGTATAAGGATTTCCTTTACTAAGATAAATGTATCCATGATCATTTATTTTTCCTGCTTGAACCAAAAGTCTACTCCAAACATAATGAATTGTATCTTTTTCTGGCATAGCGTCAATTAACTTCATTTTCTCATCGTCATACATATTTAAATTAAGTTTGATCCATTTTACATCTCCCAAGTTCTTCATCACTCCCTATTATTATTTTTTTGCTAATTTCTCTTATGTTAAAGCATTTTTAGTACAGAAAAACTTTTCTTCTTCAAATACCTCCATTAATGTAAATATAAGTTAATTTTATTCTATATTATAGTATATTCTTTACTATGTCAACATTTTTTGTTAATTTTTGTGTGTTTTATATTTTTTTGACTAGATTCGACTTTGGATTTTTATTTGGAAACATTGAAAATATAATACATAAGAATAATATATTTCTGATACATTTATGTATTAGGCAAAAAATAAGTAGGTAAAGTAATGTGAATTTTCCCTTTACTGTGTTAAAATGTAAATATTATTGTTAGTAAGACATACTAGAAAGGAGTTATTTATGAGAGTCAAAAGACCTATATTAGTAACTTTCATTGGAGATTTACTTTTAATTAATGCTATTTTATTATTTTTTTCATCTTTTCCTACCCCAAAATTTATTGAAGAATTTGGAGTTTATTTTTTTCCTCTTAATAATGCTTATGATTATATATTGAGAATATTAAATATTATAATTTTTTTAGCTATAGCTTATGGCTTTTTTAAGCTTAAGAAATGGGGGTATTATTTAATGATATCTTACAATTTATTTTTATTAGTAATTTCTATACTTTCACTTATAGAATTTATTAAGATTCCTGGAAATTTTCAAGGTTCACAATTTATTTCATCACTTATATGGCTTATACTTACTTATCCTTCTAAGAGATATTTTATTGGGGAGAATTTAGAGTTAGACTGATAAAGAAGCTAGCATCTATAATCCCCCTTGTCTACAAATATTAAGTGAATGTTATTTTAAGAATTAATCTTTGATCTGCATTTTATACAAAAATAATCATGTATAGAATACTATTGAAAAATGATTCTTTTATACTTCTCATCTAAAAGATAAAATTGAATTTACATTCCTTATAGTTAATATAAAACCGATTTTTACATCTCTATAAATTTATTTTTTATAAATATAGATCCATTTTGGTTATTTGTAATAACGCTATGATAATTACTTTTTTTGTTTTTGAATTTGGGAAATTTACTTGATTTATTCCTAAAAAAATTTCTATAAGCCTTCTCTAAGTTCAACTGTGCATTGGATAACGCCAGACTATCAACTTCTTTTAACCATTCAAATTCTTCTTTATATTGTACTGGTGTATTTTTTAACATGTCACCAGTATTTTTATAGTGTACTATCTTATCAGATAGCATTTTGTTATAGATAAATCTAACACATCCAAAAGTTTTAGATAGATATATTCTTTGTTCTTCATTTGGATAAATTCTATACTTATATGCCCTTAACATTTTCTCAACTCACTTCATCCTTTGATTTTTTATATATTCTCTTGCTATATCTATAAACATATTTCATGTTGTTATCATACAATCATTTCTACTTCCAAAATATTATTACCATAATTGTTATTTTTATTTATCTCGGCTGACATCTTAGCAATATATTCTTAAGAATATATAAATACAAGAATAAATATTCTTCAGAATATCCTCTTTAATTATTAAGCAAATTTATATTACATAAAAATAAGGCTATGTTAAAGAATGATGTTGAAAATTGACTACTGATTGTAAAATTGGGTATACTAGCACAATATAAATGATTTCCGAGGTATTATTATACCAACAATAGAGTCCAGTAAAAAAGGATATAGTAGTTTTAAGAACAGGTCTACGTTTATCAAAATAGGAAGGAATGGTTTAAGATTATGTGTTTGTGCTATAAGTGTAAGCAGGAAGTTACTGAGGAAGAGAAATTCATAGCCTTCTATGGAGAGATATTATGCAGTGAATGTTCAAAGGGAGTAGAACCTTGCACCAGTATGTTTAGACTGTTACTTGACATCCCTAACGACTTATCAGAAGTATATTATTATTTTCACAAAACTGATCTAACAATTAAAGCACAACTAACATCGGTTGAGCATAGTAGAGAAGATATTTATATTCAATTTACAACTGGTAGCATAGTAATTTCAGATATGTCAAAAATAAGAAAGGTGAAAAAACCAATCCATAATACAGGCACATTTGAATTTTGTTATATGATTAAAAACTCTGATAATGAGGTAATTGGATATATAGGAAAACAGAACGATAAATAAATGTAGAAACTAAAAACTTTATTATTATTGTCCATCTCTCTTTTAACATATGCTCATAAATCATGTTATAATAAGTCCATTATAAAGCTGTAAGCACTAGCAATTAAGATCACTATTCACTAGGGGGCTAGTTAATGGAGATCATTAATAACCGTAATGGCATTGATTTTGGAATTTCAAATGAATTTAAAAGTGAATACCTAACACCGATAATAAAAAACTTACTCTTTAAAGCAGAAAATCAGTGGGATGATTATAATGAAGTTTATCACTGCTGTGAGCTAATTGAGAATGTAAAGATGAATATGGACTTTCACATTATGAAGAAAGGCGAAAAATATTTAGGCATTGCTCTTGTTAGTCATGGAATTCTTGATTATAAGACTTTTTTTAATGAATCTATACAGATAAATGAGGACACTAAAGATATTTTGATATTCAACTACTTTCATATATCTAAAGAAGGCAGAGGAAATGGAGAAATGTGGCTTAAAAATATAATAGAGTATTATAAATCTAAACATTATAAAGCAATTTATTTAAAATCAAGTCATCCAAAAGTATTTTCTATGTATAATCGTTTGGGTTTAGAGATAGGAGAATATTCAATTTATAGTGATAATAATTTATTTGAGAGAAAAGGGAAAGTATTTAAAATTATACTTTAAAGACACTTAGCTTTCCAAATACATATAATTTGGGGCATGATTTATCTATATGATAACTCACAGAAAATAAAAAGTCTATATTTTTCTCAATTTATATAGTATATTTCATTGAAAAATTCCCACTATACAACTTCAGGGGTAATGGAAAATGGATTCTTTAGTGCAAACATACCTTCTTCCGAATATATTGATAAGATTGATTTTTGTGGATGTGTCTCTGGTAATAAAGAAGATAAATCCAATGTTTTTGATTCCTTTTATGATGATGCAGGAAATGCATCAATGATAAAAGAATGTGCTGTAAATTATCTTTGTAAAGTAATACAAACAATTCCTATATTTGATTTCACCATGTTTATTGGAGAAATTGTTGCAGTATATGCAAATGAAGATTGCTTAGAAAATGGAAAACCAGATGCTCTAAAAGTTAAACCAACAATAATGATGGGTTCAGGGTACTTTGACTTAAAGGATAATGTTGGTTCATTATTTCAAACATATAGAAGCATGAGTACTCCTGATTCTAAATAATAAATGTTACTATAAGGGCAGAGCCTTATTATATAATTCATCAATAACTAAATAAATGTAAAAACCTATGCTAAATTAAAAATAAAGCATAGGTTTTTTGTTGCAAAAATTATTGTAAAAATATCTGCATTTTTTTATTTGTACATCTAAATTAAACTTGTTAAACTAGATTTCTTTTTTAATTTAGACTTTTTTTAATTTCTTCAACTTCTTCAATCGTTAAGCCTATTCCTTTTGAGACAAATTCTACATCCGCCCCTATTAACAAGAGATTTTTTGCACTTTCTGTTAGTGCTTCCTTTCTACCTTGTTCCATGCCTTGTTTTATACCTTTTTCTATACCTTGTTTTATACCTTTTTCTATACCTTGTTTTATACCATCTTCTTTAGCACTTTGTAATCTTGTTGCTTGGTCATGTAGTTCTGCTTCCCTTGCTTCGTAAGCTGCTCTTTTAATATCGTCTTTACTTATAACTTCAAGAATACTGCAGGCTTTTTTTATTTTCTCATTCTTCTCAGCTAACATCTCTAACCCCTCCCTATTATTTGCCTCTAAAAACATCATCCATTGAATTATCTCTTCATTTTCATCTGTTTTAATATTTGCCTTAAATAATTTAGGTAGTTCCAAATAATGAATTTCCAATACATCTGTGAGCTTTTCTCCTGTTTCATCTTCTGTTATATGAAAACTTGAGTGAACTTTATTCATAGGTAAACATTCAAAATCTAATATATTAATAGTTATACATTTCTTTAATTTATTATATGTATCCCCTGATTTGATTTGATTTGTCCATTATACATTTTGCTCCAATAGAATAGTGTTCTTTCTGCCATATAATCTGTGTATAACACTTGAATCTCTATATCTATATGCTCACCTTTTTTTGTTTTTGCTCTTACATCTAATATTCCTTTTCTGTCTTCTGCAAACTCTCTTAATAACTCTGTATTTACTAGCTCTATATCCTCTAATTCGTTATTTGGCTTTTCTAGTATTGCATTTAAGAATGCTATTAATAGATCTTTGTTTTTCTCATCTCCAAATAGTAATTTGAAAACAAAGTCATTTTTAGGTGACATTATAAATTCATTGTCTATATTTCTATTTTTCTTTATCAGCTTAATCACCACCATTTAAACATATTATAGTTTTATTATATACCATAACAAGGGTTTCTTAAACTGAAAATTGAAGAAGGAATATCTTCATACCATAATCTGAAGATTCTCCTTCTTTCCTTGTTAACATTGTAAAGTAGATGGGGTAAATCGGGGGATTTTAAATAAATTTAAAAGTGAATACCTCAAACCAATAATACAGACCCTACTCTTTAAAAGAGAAAATGAGTGGGATGATTATAATAAGGTTTATAATTACTGTAAGTTAATTTAGAATAAAACCTTAATTTTTCAAATACTCCTTAGAAGCTTTTTTCAGTATTCCCTGAAGCTTTTTGGTTGAAGCATAATCTAGTGGTGTATTTTCTTCATAATCTAAACAATCAATTAAGGCTCCATTTAGAACTATTTTTACTGCCATTTCTTCCATGTCCTTTTTTGCCTGCTTTTCAACTTCCCTATCCCAATGATTCTTTGTATATTGAAGTAATTCATATAATGGAGTTTGCCCAAAATTATCTGGCTTATTTAAATCTATCCTTTTATTTTCCATAATGTCAGAAATAATGTTAAAAGCACCACTACTACATGCATAGTGAAGTAGATTTCTGCCTTCATTATCTGTTTCCTCTAAATTTGCTCCATACTTTAAGAAAAGTAATATAGTATCTACATTATTAAAAGCTGCATTTGTCATTATTGGTGTTGCACCATTATTGTTCTTACAGTTTAAATTGGCACCATGTTTAACTAGTACTTTCAGTATTTCTTCTGGCTTTTCATAAATATGAAGTTCAGATAATATTCCATTGAAACTTCCAAATTTGGCACCTTCCTTAATCATGTACTGGATCAATTTCTCATGTTTTATAAAATCTAGAGGTGTGGCTCCTTCACTATTTTCCTTATTTATCTCCGCTCCAGCTTTAATTAGGATTTCTAACATTTTTTTCAACTCTTCAATTTCTTCTTCACTATCATAATCACTATTTGATGTTTTAGCTGCCTTATGAAGCATAGTATCTCCAAATAAAGTTTCTACTGCATTTACATCTGCACCTTTAGTAACCATTAGCTCAATTGCTTCATTGTAATTCTTAAGGTTTGGGAACTCATTAGGATCTGAATATTCAGATTTAACAGCACTAGCAATGATTCTATGCAAAGCAGTTTCTTCATTATAATAGTTGTCTGGACTTAAATATTTTACATCTTCATCATTACATTTTTTTAATATAGAAATTACTGTTTCCAGATTTGAATTTTCAGTGCAATGTAATGAAAGTTCAAATATTTCTTTCCCAAAACCTGAAGTGTTTTTTGCTTCTTCTCTTAAATCAACATATCCATATTTATCTTCAACAATAGTTTTAACAAAAGTATCTATCATATCTTTATAATCATTTTGCTGTTTTTGACGTAACTCTTCTTTTTCTGAAAGTGGTGCTGTTTCATTTCCACTATTAGCTGCTTCAACAAGTATATCTCCAACTTCTTTGCATTGTGCTAGTGACAAAGGTGTTCTATTATAAAAATCAAGGGCATTTATATTTGCTCCAAAAGAAATTAAAGCTTTTATGGCTTCAAGCTTGTTTCTGCCTTCTTCATTATTTAAATCTTTTCTTTCTATTGAATCCACTAATTCATGAAGTGCTGTGCTAAATTGAGAATTTATAGCATTTACATCAGCTCCAGCCTTTATTAACAGTTCCACTATCTCCTTATTAGCAGCATTTGCTAATGGGAATTTGTAAAAGTCCATTGTATTTTTCTTGCTAACACCATTTGGTTCAGCTCCATTTTCCAGCAAAAACCTAACCATTTCTGTTTGTCCAAGTCTAGCAGCCTCAACCAATGCAGTAGCATTAGAACTATCATTAAGTTCATTAACCTTTGCTTTATTTTTTACTAAATATTTTGCTGCTTCAATATGTCCATTTTCAATTGCTATATAAAGAGGTGTCTTAGTTTCCCTTATTATGAACATAACATTTGTTTTAATATTTACCTTTGCCTTATTTTCCACCAAAAGTTTTATCATATCTAAATTGCCATATTCAGAGGCCCAGTGCAAAGGCCTATAGTTATATCTGTTTCTTACATTAACATCAGCCACTCGTTCAATTAGAATTTGAACAAGCTCTAAATCTTGAGAGGATACTGCATAATGCATAACACTGTTACCTTCTAGACCCTTTAAGTTAATATCAACACCTTCATCAAGGATTATTTCTACAATATCTTTTAATCCACTATGTGCAAATTTATGTATAGAATAGTTACCACTTGAATGATATCTATTTATTTCTAGTTTAGGTTCTGCTTCTAAAAGAAACTTAAACATTTCTCTATAGGTACAAAAATCAATAGGCATATTCCCTTTTTCATCATAATCCATTAATGTAAATGGAGTTTCAGTAAGTATTCTTTTTACAAGTTCTATATTATTTGAACTTGCAGCCCAATGAAGAGTAGTTACATTTTTACTATTTTTATAGTTTAATTCACAGCCCTTACTTATGAACTCCTCAATTAATTCCATATCTCCAATTCTTAAAAGCATATCAAATATCCTAGTGCCACTTTTATTAGATTTTTGAATATCTGCACCTTTTCCTATTAGATATTTACCTAACTCTATATTTTTCTCCATGAAAGCCATATATAAAGATGTTCTTTCCTCTTTATCTGCTAATTCTAAAGATACCTCATAATTTTCAATTAAAAATTTAACAAGTTCCAAATCTCCTATTTTTATAGCTTTTAAAAAAGGTGATAATACATTTCTATTAGTTTTTTGGGTATAAGTAATAACCTTAAGGGCTTCATTTTCCCATGATATAATCATTTCTTTTATCTCTTCTAGACTATAATCAGAATCGAGAATATTTATAAATCTTTTTGCTTCACTAATTATGTTAATCATAAAATTCCTCCATTAAATAAACTATTCCTATAGTCTTATTATTCTTCTATAAAAAGTAAAATCCCCATCAAGATCTTCTTCGTAATCTAATTCAAATGCATTTATATCTCGATAATATGTTGAAACAGGCAGATATCCAAGGGCCAAACCAAGCCCACCACAAATATTACAACCACCATCCCCACCTTTAAGAAATTGATTTGAATCCATAAGCACTTCATATTTATAAGGATTATATCCAATGGAAATCCCAAATTGATTTGGCATTTCTAAATCATATTCTGCTTTTTCAGGTGTTACTTTTTCAAAATGATATAAATGCATATCATAATCAAAGCTATCTCCCCATCTAAATAAAGTACGTGAGCCTCCACCACAAAGATATTCCCATTCATCCTCTGTTGGAAGTCTAAAGCCTAATCTTTCAATATTCTCTACAAAATCCTCATAAGAAACTGATTCATATATGTCAGCCGTGATTTCACCATTATTTTTTCTTAAACGTAATGTATCATTAATTATGTACTGATTACATTCTCCAGCCTGCATTTCTTTTATAGCTTCCTTAAATCTTTTATTCTCAGATGCTTCAATGGTTTTAAAGTCTGCCTTTACCCAACCTATATCATTTAATTTTCTTTCTACAAGCATTGGTCCAATATTGACTTTTCGAACTTCAGACATGTTTTCTTTTAAAAATTCTTCAAGATCTGTAATGCCATACTCCTGTAAATTTTCCATAAGCTCTTCCCTTGTAGTATCATCCATCCCCACTACAAATGAATCCCAGCCAAGTGTAACACTGTCACCAGGAACAAAAACAAATTCACTATGTTCAAATTCATATACTGCTGTATCTGTTACTTGCCCAAATCTCTCAAATCTTTCAAATCTTTTAAATATAAATCCTGGTTCTGTATTTTCTAAATCCTTTAAGATAGTTTCTCTTTCGCTTACTGGCAGACTCTGAAAATTTGCTCTATATAATTTATCCAATTTAAGCCTCCCTTTCAGATTTTAAGTACATAAAAAGAGCCAAACAAAGCATACTATTTATCTTACTTTTTATGGCCCTTTGAAATAACTAATCCTCTTCTAATTTTACATAACAATCTTTTTCACAAAAACTTATTCCATACTTTATAATATTTTTGTACCCTTCACTCTTAAGTTCTAGGTCATAACCTTTGTCCTTAATCTGCTTTAAGGCATCCTCAGCTCTTTTTTCCAAATCATCAATATTTTTAGCTATTTTAAATTCAATGACTATAGCTACTCCTCTTTTAGATACAGATTTTATAAACAAGTCACTTCGTCCTGTTCCACCTTCTCTGTTAGACTTTATTATATAATCATGCATATTGGCCAAGGCTCCAACTACAAATCCATGATAAAAATTTTCATAAGCATCATTAAAGCTTATAGTTTCTATAAGGAGTCTCCCAATTTCAGCTTCAAAGGTTTCAGGATCTTTATTTATTATTGCTGTATATAATTTGCTTAAATCTTTTACTTTAACCTTATCTTCAAACCATCTTAATACTTTGGTTCTAAAAATGTATTTAACTTCACGGTTTGGAATACAAAACTCTAAATAACGTTTATCTTCTTCATTCATTCTTTCACTAACTTTTTTGAAGTATCCTGTAAAAAACATGAAGTTCCACAAATTATTCATGGTATCGTAAATTTCATCATAGGTTATATCTTCATGTACTGGTTTTTCTATAGTTTTTCCTTCTATTAATAATTCTATTTCTTTTTTAGTAGCTGTGTCAGCCTTTTCTATTAAACTTCTTACTATACTGTTAGAGCTTGTATTTGCCCAGTATGATGATGGAAACACATTAATATTTGCAAGTAAATCATCTGTAAATTTTATTACACTCCATGGATTATAAACATTTGTTTGTCCAAATATATATCCATTGTACCAGTCTTTTATTAATGAATATTTTTCTTCCAACTTATAATATTTAGTTAATTCCTTAACTTCATAATCAGAAAACCCAAAATACTCTGCATATCTATCATTTAATATTGAAATTATATTTAAATTATTTAAACCTGTAAATATACTTTCCTTTGAAATTCTTAAACAACCTGTTATTACAGCAAATTCTAAGGATGAATTTGTTTTTAAGGCTGATTCGAAAAGAGATCTTAAAAAAGCTATCATCCTATCATAAAATCCTTCAAAAAATGCATTTTCCAAAGGTACATCATATTCATCTATAAGTATTATTACTTTCTTTCCATGATGCTTCTCTAAACATTGTGACAAGAATTTTAGTGCTGTTACATAAAGTGAATCTTCTTCTTCTGCCTTTGTAATTTTTAAATATTTCTCTTTTTCCTCTTGTAACTTATTACCTTCTAAAACATAATTATGTCGCCTAAATTCATCTATAATTTCATCTTTAATACACTTTAATGCTAGCTCAAAAGTTGGCTGTTTTGCAGATTTTAAAGACAAATTAATTACAGGATACCTACCCATATGAGAAGTATACTGTTCTCCAGCTTCCATTATATTCAAGCCTTCAAAAAGGTAACTATTATCTTTATCAGTGTTTTCAAAAAAATATTGAAGCATACTCATATTTAGTGTTTTTCCAAACCTTCTTGGTCTTGTAAACAAATTTACTGCTGCTTTATTATCTATTAAATCTTTTATTAGTAATGTTTTATCAATAAAATAATATCCTCTACTTATTAACATTTCAAAATTATCTATACCTATTGGCAGTGGTTTTAATTTCATTTAATCACTTCCATTTCATTTTTATCTTAACTTAGTTTTATTATAACCTAAATTATACTAATCTAAAATAATCTTTTTCCATGATCAACATAGGAAAAAGACTGTATGCAAAATAAAATAATGAAACATTACTTTCTAAATTTCTCTTTAACGACATCTGGAATTTTATCACTACTAATCTCAGCTGCAGCTTTATAAACTTTCTCTGTACATAAATCTTCAGGAATTTCACTTATATCTCCATATACATTCTTTTTCAGTTAATCTAATTATTTAACTACAACAAGATCACTATCACAAAAACCTGTTGTTATATGATTAACATTTAAAAGTGACAAATCACTTAATTCATCTACTAATTCTTTTAGAATCATTTGTATTTCATTAAGCACAGTTTCCCAATCACAATCAGAATCAATATTTAATTCAGGACATTCCCTTTCTTTTGGTATAAAATCTTCTTCACATGCCCAATCATCATCTTCTGCATCATAATTTAAAGCCCCAATCAACTCAATTCCATAAGGTTCAAATAATCCAAAATTTAAAGATTCAATATCATTTGGTAATGCTTCCTCATTATTTATTCTCAAAATCCATTCTTTAATAATTTTTTTAACATTATCTCTTTCCAAATCAAACACTCCTGCACTAGATTTCCTTTAGCTAAAATTTAAATATAATCTTTACTTTGTATTTCTAAAGCTTTCTAAATCTTTCTTCATTTTTTCTATAAAAGGAGACTTTGGATATCTTAGGTGTCTTCTTAGAATTTCCATTCTTTTTAAAGAGTTAATAGCCAAATCTTGAAGTCTTTTTTCAATTGTTCCTGTAATCTTAATTTGACCAAAGGCTGCTGCAATAATAACCTCATCATTCATATAAATAATTCTGTCATTATCTAGAACATCACCCTTACTCTCTCCTATTAAATTTATAATATAACTCTCATCTGTATTGTCAGGTGGAATATAAGTCATACTCCAATTTTTCTCTATAATCATTTTAGGAAAAATAGTTATATTAGCATTTCCTTTCTTTCCAATATGTTCCATTAATTCATCTAAAACATCAGCTCCATTGTCATTTCCAAAAGGTGCTTCTTCTTCACCACAATAATAATAAAACTCTTCAGTAAAGTGCTCTACAAAATTTGGATGAGAAGTTTTAGGATGAAGCCCTATTTCTTCATTATCAAAATAATTATGGTTAATAAAATCAAAATCTAGACTTTCTTTATATCCCTTTTTTATTTTTTGAACAATAAGCTTTACGGCTTCTTTTTCACATTCTTCTGAACTATCAAATTCCTTTATTTCATACTTTCCATTTGTTCCAGTCTTACCATAATTAACAGCAAAATCTTTGCCACTATAGTCTATCCACCAAAATTTATTAGATTTTTCATCCTTGTATGTAAAAGCTTTTCTCATTCATATACTCCTTTTATTTTGTACAATGTTTTGTATTCTAAAATAAGTAGTTTACTATTGCTTTAAGGTCTTCTTACAAAGTTCTATTTTTTATTACTATATCAAGTGGAAATAAAGCTACTTCCTCACCATTCTCCTCTAATACTTTCTTTCTTCTGTTTCACAATCATCTATTATTCTGTATTCTGAAAATCCACCACTTCCAGATGGAAATGGCAGCTCAATAACTTCATATTAACTAATTAATAGTCATACACAAAAACATCTATTCCTTGATTTATTAAATTCTCAATTATTATTGTCTCTATTTCTTCCCACTTACCTCCAGCAAGGCCACACCCAATCCTTGGCATATGGACGCTAGCACCAGTTTCTATTGCTTTTCCAGCTACTTTTGCCAATCCCTCATCAACTGCTTCATATCTAATAGGAACTCCTAAGCTTCCAGTTTTTATTCCTCTTTGCCCTATCATATTTGCCACTGTTATATACTCTGAAACTGAAACGAACTGGACTTCTCCTAGCTTGAAATTTATTTTGTCTCTATACCACTTTCGATAAGCTTTTTCTGGCTCTGGCCATCTTTTTGATATAGCAAGTACAAATCCTCTGCCCCAACCTCCAATATCATTACAAATATGTACAATAATTTTATTTCCTTTTCCTTGAGGTGCTGTAGCATCACCTTTTAGAATTGTTAAACTACCTTTCATCTCACTACTCCTTAATCATGTTCATAGAATTACTTGGGAATACACCTATCATATAATAGGATTATTGATCACTTTTCCTACTGAAAAATATAATCTGCATCTTTTCCAAAAGCTTTTAAATTACTCATTACATTACTTCTAATATAAAATTCCTCTGATTTATATTTATTAAGTAACTCAGCATATAAAGGCAAAAGCTCTTTATTAGTTACTCCTGATAAAGCCTGTATAGCTGTATGTACAACCCAACCATCCTCTGATTTTAGGCAATTTATAAAATCCTTTAAGAATTTTTCTCTATCTTTATGTTTGCCCACAGTATAAATGGCTGTTTTCCTTATCTCAATATTTGCATTGTAAAAGAAAGGAATATAAATTGAAGCATCATTATTTTCATCACTTTCTAATATATAAGTTATAAATCTAAAGCTTTCAGGATTGTTGGTTTTCTCCAAAAGCTTCCTAACTGTTTCTGCCATTTCATGCTTATTATCTTTTCCATACCAATTAATAAGCTGTAATGCAATGAGCCTAATTTCTTCTAAATCATCTTCTAAAAATTCTAGTAAAAATGGCTTTGCCCTAAGAAAACTACTTTTAGTTAAAACTCCAAGTGCAGTTTTCTTAATTTTTTCTGATTCATTTCTGCATTCATTCTCTAAAAATTCAAAAATTGAAGGCAGTATTTCTGGAAGCTTATACATTCCATATAATGCATTAACCTTTTCCATTTCACTTGTACTTTCTTGAAAAAATTTAATTAGTGTTGTGTCATCTCCACCCATTTTCATGCCAAACCAAGAAGTATCATAGCCTTTAATTATTTCATCCAACCAGCGTTCATACCAATCTAAAAAATTATTTTCAAAAGTGAAAAAAGGTTTCTGTAAATCTAAGTCAATATATACAATTCTACCTCTATACTCACCAGTAACCACCAACATCATTTCATAAGTACATCCTTGTGTACCTATATTTATCATTCCTTGGTAAAGAGAGCTATAAAGAAAATCACTTTGTTCATCCTCTATATTTTCCTCTTCACTAAATTTTGTTAACTCCTCCCACTCCTCATCTGACATATGTGGATGCAATTTACATGGCTTTTCTGCAAATTCTGTTTCACCATTAGCTCCACTTATTTTGCTGAGTCCATAAATGCCATAATATGGTCCTGCTCCACCATTACCTAATTTTATAAGAAAACTTTTTAACTCTTCAGGTAGTTGTATTTTATACTACAGCTCAAAATCTGCCACAGCCTTTTCAGAAGCTCTCTCATTAAAAACATATTTATGCTTACTTGAACCAAACTCCTCAAATTCTTTATCTTTTTCCTTTGCTAATACTAATTTTTCTTCAATTCTTATAAGTTGATCTTCTAAATTCAAATTTCTCATTTTTCACCTATCCTACCCGATATTTTTATTTTCCTTAAAGACATATTTTTAAGATTCTTCTAGTTGTCTTGATGGAAACTTTTAGCATATTCACTATCATCATTAGCAATAATAACAAATGCTTTGGGATACTTCTTCAGATACCAGACATTAAACCTGATTCCTTTTGATGGATAACGGTATTCATTGAAGGATTCTTTATGAATGATATTAAAATCAGAAGTTAAGAAATATGTAGAAATGGGCTCTTCATTACCTGATTTAAGCATGACATCATAGCGCCAAACAGGCTGATCATTGTATAAATCTGAGGTTTCATTACTAGATACAACAATCCCCTCACCTTTCTCACCATAATTCTCAAGCAAAGCATTAGTTAGAAAATGTCCAGCAAATAGATTTATCATATACAATGGAAACAAGATAATTACAAAATGGCTTAGCTTCCTCCTATTCGTTACTGCTGCCAAAACAGCTCCAGCAAAACCAATAAATATCATAGCTAACATACTAATAATTGGGTGAGCTCTCATTAATACTGACAGCATTATTACATATTCCATACTTGGTATCCTACCTCCTTTGTTAACAAGTCATACTCAATTATCTGCCACTCTTTAATATAAAAGAAGAAGCTTGTCCTTCACCATAGTCTAACTGAATTAAACATTTGTTAGTTTTATTAAAAATAAATTCACTTAAAAATCCGCCATTATTAATACCATTTGAATAGCATGCTCCCTCACAACGTGCAGCATATTCATTTAGAAAAAAGCAAGCAAGATGAGATTTTAAAGGTTCTTCAATCTTTTCAAATACAGTTTTCCATTTTTCATCTAACTTCTCAATTGGATCATCAATATCCATAATGTCTTCATATCCATAAGTTGCACAAAACAATGAACATAACGCACTATATAAAGTACCATCTGTATGAACTCTAACTACTATTGTGGCGTATTCAAAGTCTTCACTATTATTCATGTCAATATCAAACTTTTTAATAATATCAATTAAACTTGAACCTTTTAGATAAGGAGTCTCTCCAATAAAGATTTTTTCTTCCATAGCAGCATTTACTACCTCTTCTCCAAACTCTGAGAAAAAATCATATTCTTCATCAATCATAATAAATGAATTATTTAAATCAATAAAATACTTTTCGTACATACTAGGTTCATCTTTCCAAGGTTCAATAATTCCATTTGGAATTAGTTCAAGTGCTTCTTTTGTTAGATACTCTCCTATAAAGTCTAGAATATATTCATCCCAGTAATAATGATGATAAACTTCACCATCTCCATGGTGGATATTACAATTTAAAATCAGTTCAAATGCCTTTTTTAACTCATTATCCATTTCTTCACCTCCAATAAGGATAGCCCTAATTTAATTTCTTTTTAGTTTTTTCCATCTATTCCTTATAATAAAAACTCCTATTAAAAACGCAATTACTCCCAATAATATTAAACATATGGAGATTCCATTTTCACCAAGATACTGATATGCCAATCCTGTTTTTTCAACTTCTGAAGGTTCCTTTCCATATACAAAGATACCATTAATAATACTTCCAATTCCTACAATAATAAGCCCAATTCCATAAAACATAGTTATTCTCCTTTCTATGTATTTTTATTTGTTCCGATATACAATGAAAATCTATTTTTATATATTAAAATTATATTTCTATTTCCGACATTTTACAACAAAAAAACAATAGAGTTAACCTTGAAATAAGACCTTAAATATTTGTAAAATTTATTATTATATAAGATTTTCCAAACATTTCTCTGAATTATGCCAACAGAACCTGAACAATAATTTTAATCTATAAATAACATATAAAATATTTATTTCTACATAAAAAAAGAACTCCAATTTAGAGTTCTTTTTTAATTAGATAAATTATTAATATTTCAATGTTTCAACAACTTTTGCTCTTTCCATATAGGTCTGAAGAAAAACATTCCATTCTGGGTTTTGCTTATCATCCCACATATCAGTTGCTCCACCCACAACATATGTGATATTCTTAGCTTTAAAATGCCTTACTTTAGTAGATATTGTGTCAAGATGATCATCTAGCTCAGGACTTGACTTAAGAATTTCAAACAGTAAAATTGGCCATTCTGGAACTACACTTTGACTAAACTTATAGTATACTTTTATACCATCAGCACTTTCTGTAATGTTATATCTGCCTTTCCAACTATCAGGAAAGTTTATAGAAAAGCCCAGTTTATCATTTTTATAAAGCTCTCCAGAAGTTGTTGTAGGTTTGTTATCTACAACTTTCTTTTCTACTACAGTTAGTTTTTCACTTACTGTTCTCCCATATTGTTCTACTGTACCCTCATATGTGAAGCTTCCTGCTTTGCTAGTATCTACATTTGAAGTCTTCCAACTTACATCTGCATCTTGTTTTTCATCATTTACTTGTAAAGTTATTTTCTTCGGAAGTGTAAATGTTGTATTTTGATTTACTGTATCTTCTAATGTTATCACCTTAAAATTCTTTTTTATTTCTTCAAGTATACTTTTCATATTGTCTATATCTACATTATTTTTTATAGCTAGTTTTATTATATAAAATGCATCATCAAATCTTGATTTTTCAATATACTTATCCTTTATTAGCACATAGTTTTCTTTGTTACTTGCATCCTTTGATATAGCATCTTCATATGCTTTTTTAGCATTATCATATTTTCCTTGATTTAAATAACCATTACCTAATTCAATACTTTCACTAGCACTCTTTTCTTGTAATAGTGTCTCTTCATTCTGATCATTAGATAAAACAACTTCCTTATCTTTTGGTGTACACCCCATAAATATTAAAGTACATAATAATAGTCCAACACACAAAAATCTTTTTCTAATCATTAAAATTCACTCCTTCTTTTGCTATAGGAAGATGATATAATAATTTTTTTACCAAAATTCATTAACTTGTTACCAAGTTGGCAACAAAAGCAGGAATTTTAATTTTTGTTATAATTGTTTCTCCATTTTCTATAGTTAATTCACCATTATGATCTTTAACTATTTCCTTACAAATATATAGTCCAAGACCTCTACTTTGATTATCTAGAGTCTTTTCGGATTTAACAAAAGGATCAAATATATGATTAAATATTTCTTCTGGAATTGCTTCTCCCCTATTCTCCACTTCTAATATATAATAAGTATCCTCCAGCTTAGATCGCACAATAATTTTTTCACCATTAATTGAATACTTTATTGAATTATCTATAATATTTATTATTAATTGCTTTATCTTATTGTTTTGCCCTAGTATCTCTCCCTCACAAATATCTCTATTAATCTGCAATGAATATTTTCTAGCTTTTATACTCATATCATTACATATTTGTTCTAAAAGAATAGCCATATTTATAGATTTTTTTTCTTCCTCTATAAATGAAAGACCTTTAGATACTTCAATAAGATCTAAAACCAACTTATTTAGTCTATTACTCTCAGAATGTATGCTTTTAAGGGCTATTTTCTTAAATTCTTCATCTGCCACCATTTCATCCAAAAGCATTTCTGAGTAACCTGTAATAGTTGTTAATGGTGTTTTAAGTTCATGTGTAACTCTGTTAAAGAATTCATTTCTGCTTTTTTCAAGATTTTCTACCTTTCTTTTTTCCTGACTGATTGTTAACATTTGCTCATTTATCTTATCCTTCATATTAATAAATTCCCTAGAAAGTATGCCAACTTCATCATTACTTTTTATATTGATAGAAATCTTAAATTCTCCTTGAGCCACTTGTTTTACTACCTTTGTTAAAGATGTAATAGGAGTTGTTATTTTACTTGCAACCACATAAGCTAAAATAAATATAAGAATAAATATACAGATTAGAGTAGAAGTTATAATTCTAGTTGTGTTTTTATACATTCCATATATATCATCATAGTTTTTGGTTATATTTATTACCCCTAAATAATTATTGTCTATATATAAAGGATAAGATAGTATACCTACTACACTATCATTGCTATATTTTAAAATGGCTACAGTATTTCCCTTGATAGCTTCACTAGTGGCTCTACTAATTGTATCTTCAAACCTGCTTTCCCCACTTTTTTTGATAATATCCCCATGCATATTATTAATTTGAGTATCACACTGATAATTTAAGGAGATATATTTTGCTATATTACTTGACTCCTGCTTCAGTCCTTCTTCATTAAATTCAGGAGCATTAATTAGTAATTTATACTTCATATATTCTTTAGTACTACTCATTATTTTCGAAAGAGAGTCATTTACATTATTCTCTAAATTCTTGATTAATACTTGATTTATTATAATATTTAACAGTATGCCTGAACTTAGTAATATTAAAGATAATCCTATAATGAACTTATACTTTATCTTCATATTTCTACCTCATTACATATCCTGTACCAAAAATAGTTTCTATAATAGACTTGCCCCCATCTTAATCAAGTTTACTTCTTAATCGCCTTACATGAACATCTACAGTACGTAATTCTCCCTCAAAGTCATATCCCCATACTTTGTCCAAAAGTTCTTCTCTAGAAAAAACTCTATTTTTATTTGCTACAAAAAATGCCAATAGTTCATACTCCTTTGGTTTAAGTCTTACTTCTTCTTCATCCTTCATGACAACTTTACTTTCTAGATTTATTTTAACTGTTCCATTAACTTCTACAAATTTATTTTCTTGGGATGTTCTATATTTTTCTACTCTTCTTAAAGCAACTTTTATTCTTGTCAAAACTTCCTTTATATGAAAAGGCTTTGTTATATAATCATCAGCACCTAATTCAAGACCTATTACCTTATCAAAAATATCATTTCTAGCTGTAAGCATTACTATTGGTATTGCATATTTAGTATTTATAAACTTACAAAGTTCAAACCCACTTTCATCTGGTAAATTTACATCTAATAATGCTAAATGTGGTGTAAATTTCTCAAATAAATTTCTAGCCTCTTGCGATGAAAAAGCACTTCTTACAATATACCCCTCTGCTCTTAATGCAGATGTCAAAATATGATTAATTGGTCCTTCATCTTCTACAACTAACACTTTTAGTTCCATATTTCCCCTAACTCCATTAAATTAAATTTATTATTCTCACCATAATTTTTCTTAATATATATTCAATTGTAACACATATCAACATTTTTATATATCACAACCAGCATTATTCACATCTTTTTTAAATTAAATTTTATAACAGCAAAAAAATAAACTCTATATAAATTATCTCTTATTATAATATGCAATATACCATAATATATTTTTTCATAAGTACGCTTCCCTTTTTGCTCTCAATAATTTAAGCTAGCAATACTCTTAATATGAAGTATTGCTAGCTTTCTCAGTGATTATATTTATTTTATCATAGAAATTTCAACGAACTAATTAGAAAATTCTTGAGTTGCATAAGTTTTACCTGAGTTTGAAAAAGCTACACCTACACCTATTTTGGTATAGCTTTTGCTAAGAATATTGGCTTTATGTCCTGGACTATTCATCCAAGAATTCATTATATTTTGAGCTGTTACACTTGCTTTAAAAGATGATACAGCACTATTGTTCTTTGAATCTAAAGTAGTTTGTGTCATCCATATATTTTCTGCAAAGGCTCCAAAAGTCCAATTAAAAGTCTTTGCTAAATCCCACGGGGCATATTTAGTTATAGGTGATGTATGATCAAAATATTTATATTGAAGCATTTCATCACTTTTATATCTTGCTATTTGTCTAAGTGTTTCATTGTTAGCTAAAGGTCCTAATCCAACCTTTGCACGTTCTTGATTACATAAAGTTACAATATCATTTTCCACTTGTTGCAAATACTCTACATTATAGGTATTTGGTAGTCTGGGGGCTGTAGTTGAAAATGAATTACTATCTGCAGTAGTACTAGTTATTGTTGCAGTAGCTGTTTTCTCAGCTGGCTTATTGGTAGTTGTCTTATTGCTAGCTGACTTATTTGTGCCTGTATTATTACTAGCTGCTTTATTAGCAGTAGTTGTATTATTAGAACCATTGTTTGCAGTATTAGCTTTTTCAACAGTTTTCTTTGTTTCTTCTTTAGCTGTTTCCTTTTGTGGATTTTGAGTAGTTGTAGTTGTATCGGTAGGTAAATTACTCGTGTTGCTTGAATCTGCTGCTCCTGCTTGTGATTCTTGCTCTTCTTTAGAATTTAGATAAGTATCAGTTTTATTTTCTGCAACTTTTGCACCATCTTTTTTTTGTTGCTCTAACACTTTTTGATTGTTATTGATTTTATGATATTGCCCCGCACTTATTAATCCTATACCTATAATTATTACGGTTATCATTAGTTTCTTTTTTTTCAATATTGAACTCCTCCTTCGATTTGACTTGTTAATATTTAACAAAAAGATATATAGTATAATTTAGTACAGTATTATACTATATATTGTACTAACTGTCCAGAAAGGATAAATGAAATTTTATAATTTGCAAATTTATTTACTTTTTTTTAAATAATTAATAAAGCCATTGCTCTATAGTAATGACTTCACTATTTTAAAACCTATAAAAAAATATCACTCTAGATCTATTTTAGATTAGTAATTTTTTAATAAATATATATTAAAAATTTCCACTGTACTAAATATTTCCAAATTATATATAATTAAATATATAAAGTATCATCCATATAATTTTTATAAAAAACAAAATATCTAAACTGTATGCCATAACTTTTAGGACTTATACTTACTTATTCTTCTAAGAGTATTTTCTTGGTGAGAGTTAAAATTTATATTGATAGGAGATGTGTTTTATTGGTGAATATTTTTTCGTTAATATGTCTTTTAGTCGCATTAATAGCACTATTTATTGACTTTATGAAAGATAAAAAGATATACAAATTGTTATTGGTGTTTGTTCTACTTATATCTGTCTTCTTTAAATCCTCTTTTGGAGGGAATATAAGCCACTTATTTGATTATATTCTAACTGGAACTATGATTTTCCTTTTGTGCTTTGCTATTTACTTGATGATGAATGAAAATAAAGATAGCCAATAATTATTTGATTTTTATAGATGAGATTATAAATCCTAACTAAAAATTTTATATTTTTCACTTCTTTTTTACAACCGCTTACCTTTAAGAGCATATTCTGAAGAATATATCCATATAAGAATAAATATTCTTCAGAATATACCACATCTAATTGTTATTTTCTAATACATAATTAACCCAAAGTGATGCTAAATTCATAGCACCTCTAAATCCTACAAATGGCGGTTCATAGGGATTCAATTCCCATCGACTTCCCTTATTATCTATTTGCATAGATAAGCTATGATTTGCCCATGTAAGTATTTCATCACTAGCCATAAGCAGTCCCTTTAATTCTTTTGTTATCTCTTTTGACCACTTATCTTCTCCCCAGTATGGTATTTTTTCTGTGGTCATGGTCATGCTATCACACCAAGATTTTTCACTATTCACCCCTAATTCATTATAGGCATAATTTAAAATCCCCTTAACTACATCTGCATGTCCACCAATTGATAATCTAGCTTTTTCACTTTGGTTAAGAAAAACTTGCTTACTAAACTTTAATGTATGGTCAAATCCTTTAAATTCCTTTTCCATAAAATCTTCATCAATCTTTAAATTCAAAATCTCAGAAATTTTTTCAAGCCAAGCTTTTGTACCACTAAATCCATAAGGACGTTCATGAATAAATTCTGTTCCAAAACGTTTTTCTAAATACTTAGCTGCCTCAATTCCTTCTCTTCTTATAACAAGGTTAATATGAGCTGATGCCATCTTTTTGATTTCTCCTACAGATGTATCTGAAGTCATTATACATACAGGGTCTATTCCAAAAGCACCCTTAAGTATTCTAACTATTTCATCTGCATCAGATTTAAATCTATATATATCAGCACATGAGCCTATTATATTGAAGGTTTTATTTGCAGTTAAACTACATTCCTCTGGTAATTCTTTTACAAGAAGTTTTAAAGTCTGTTCTACACCTTTATGTTTTTCTACATCAAAACCACCAAAACCAACTGGAATTATAGGTGTCTCTATATAATCATTTTGCATATCCTCACATAATGCTTTAAGGTCTGTTCCTATCATTTCAGGCACTGTTGATGGCAATATAAATATAACTTCTGGATTATCATTTATAATAATTTCATCAATTGCTTGTTTTAGACGTTCTGTCCCACCTAAAGCTATATCACTTTCATCAATATGCGTAGAATAAAGCTTACAGCCATCATGAACTCCTATCCTTTCTAAAAATGTTTTTCCATAAAGCATATGTCCCATTGAGCCAAATTCTATAAGTGTAGCATTTTTTATAGTTGATAATGTCCATAATGCTCCCATTCTTCCAGAAGGCATTGGCCTAAATCTATGTAAACCCACTACTAAATACCTCCTTTATCTAGTTCAGTTATAATACTTCTAAGCAAATTAATAGTACACTCATATCCAAAACTTCCATTAATCCTATGTAAATTAGAAAGGCTTGGGATATTCTTATTCTCTTTAGTGTGAATAGCCCCAAAAGAAAACTCAGGTTGCAAATTCTCTAATATAAATTCTCCTGCTAGATTACTTACAATATGGCATACAAAAGGATTATGTCCTAAATCCACAAGTTTCTTTGCTAATTTTTTATCTTCTTCATAAAACTCTTCAATATGAAGTAGTAAAGGTTCCATACCCATTTTAGCTAAATAAATACTCATAGGAATTGGATCTAGATTAGAGTCTGTAGTTACATATTTTATCCCCTTAACTTTTTCTCTAATCTCCTCTTCCAATTTGATTAACTCATTTCTTTCTTCATTAAAAATACCCTTTAACTCAACACCAATACATTCTGAAATTTCTTTATAGGCTTCATCTACTTCTTCAATGGAATATATATTATGAAGAGAAACATATGGAGTTCCAAACTTCACTTTCATTTCTTGTGCTAAAGGCAGCTCTGAAGCTGTTAATACTATATTTAACAAAGCTTTTGGTGCTTCCATAAAATCTTCAAGAGAACTTCTCATTCCAAGATGATTTATATATATTTCATTTTTAATAATCTCTTTTATTAAAGGTGAATTTAAGAAGCTTTTATTTTCTGATAAAATATTTATTCTATTTGGCAAAACCTCTTTTTCATCCATTATACTTGCAAAGGCTTTAAGTGATTTCCATATGCCTGAAGGATACCCATTACACTTAAAGTGTCCAACCATAACAAACATTAACTTAGCTGATATACTATCTTGAATTTCGTATATAACTGATTCAATATCTTCTCCAATAAGTTCTGGTACACAGGTAACAATAATCATAATTGCCTTTGCACCATGCTTATCCATTTCTATTAAAGCATCAATTAATCCATCTCTACATCCAAATACTACCTCATTAGAATCTAGTACATATGTCCAATGTAATTCTCCATCTTTTCCATGAGAATTTTTTACTACCATCCTACTATAAGTTGCACATTCTTGTGTTCCAACAATTAGAGATGATACTCCCTTTATTGAGTTTGTAAGTTTTATACTTGTATGCATTGGACAATGCTTACCTGGAGAAGCTCCTTTAGGTAACAATTTAACTCCACTATTAGATTTGACAAAAGATAGTTTTTTAAGGTCATTTATATAATCTGAATTTAGCATTTAAATCACTCCCCTTTTATTCCAAAAGTAGTTTTGCTAATTTCATATATTCTTCTGTCATATCACTATCTGGAAATGCTTCTACAACTGTCTTTCCCTGGTCTTCTGCTTTTTGAATCAAATGATTTCTTGGAATGTAGTGTAGTATTTCTGTTTCAATCTCTTCTGCAGCCTTTTTCACAAGTTCTTCTTCATTCTCAATATTTTTAGAATTAAGTATTAGCCCTTTTAATGAAGCGTACCCTCTTTTTCCAAAACTTTTAACAGCATGGGAAATGTTAGTAGCTGCATATAATGACATCATCTCACCTGATGTTACTATACATACTTCATCAGCATATCCACCTCTAATTGGCATGGCAAAACCTCCACACACAACATCTCCAAGTACATCATATAGAACAACATCAGGATTATATATTTCATAAGCATCAAGTTCTGCTAGCTTTTCAAATGCTGTAATAATACCTCTTCCTGCACACCCTACTCCTGGAACTGGTCCTCCAGCTTCAACGCATAAAACACCATGCGCTCCCTCTACAACTAAATCTTCAAGTGTTGCATCACCTTTTTTTCTTAAGGTTTCAAGTACAGTTGTAATAGCTTTACCTCCAGTAAGATTTCTTGTAGAATCAGCCTTTGGATCACATCCTATCTGCATAACTTTTAACCCAAGCTTGGCCATAGCCACTGATATATTTGAAACAGTAGTGGATTTACCTATTCCACCTTTACCATAAATAGCAATTTTCTTCATTCTAATACCTCTTTCTTTCTCTTTTATTTATACAAATTATAAGTTAAACATAAAGGTTTTTTACTTATACTATCTTTAATTATTTCAGCTTTAATATTAAATGTTTCTTTTAAAACAGTGTCTGTCATTACTTTATCAGGTTCTCCATGACTTACTATTTTTCCACCCTTAACAGCAATCATATAATCTGCAAATCTTGCTGCAAGATTAAGGTCATGAAGTACCATAACTATAGTACATTTTTGTGTTTTATTAAGATGATCTAAAAGCTCTAATACCTCAAGCTGATATGCCATATCCAAATATGTTGTAGGCTCATCTAGTAAAATTAAATCTGTCTGCTGAGCTAAAGCCATAGCTATCCATGCTCTTTGCCTTTGTCCTCCTGAAAGATTATCTATTGCATTATTTGCATATTCATCTAATTTAGTAACTTTAATGGCCCACTCTATAATTTTTTTATCTTCTTCCTTTAAACTTCCCATTCCTTTTTGATGTGGAAATCTACCATAAGCTACTAAATCACTTACTGTTAGTCCATCAGGAGCTTGAGGTGATTGGGGTAATATAGCCATCTTTTTAGCAACTTCTCTAGTTGATAACTCCCTTATATCTTTGCCATCAAGATAGACAACTCCACTTTTTTGTTTAATTATACGGCCTAAAGCCTTTAAAATTGTAGATTTGCCACATCCATTTGCCCCTATTATAGTAGTTATTTTACCTTTAGGTATGTCCATAGCCAATGAATCTACAATTAGCCTTTCATCATATGATATAGTTAATTTTTCTGCTCTAATACTACTCATTCATAATCCCTTCTTTCTATTTTTTATTTTTAATAAGAAGATACAAGAAGTAAGGAGCTCCTATAACTGCCACAACAATACCTGTTGGTATCTCTGATGGCTGAGCAATCCCCCTAGCTATAGTATCTGAAATAGAAACTAACAAAGCTCCAATAAGGGCACAAGTTGGTAATAAAGTTTTATGGCTTGGTCCTACAATTTGCCTTCCTAAATGAGGTGCTATCATTCCAACAAAATTTATACTTCCACCTATTGATACAGAGGTAGCTGCTAATGCCACTGCTGAAACTAAAAGTTTTAATCTTTCTCTCTCCACTTGAACTCCAAGTCCACATGCCATATTATCTCCTAAAGTAAGAATATCAAGGATTCTTCCTTTTCTTATGATATATGGAACAAAAAATATAATCCAAGGTAGTGCTGCTAATACGAGTTTCCAATTAGACCCCCATATACTTCCTGCTTGCCAGGTTGCAACAAATTCAAATTTTCTTTCATCAATTACTACTACTATTAATGTCATAACTGCACTAATAGCAGCTTGGATTGCAACTCCATTTAAGATAAGTCTTAAAGGTTTAATTCCTTCTCTCTTTTTATAAGATAAAATATAAATTAGAAAAGCAGTTATTCCTGCTCCAATAAAAGCTAAAATAGGTAGTGTAAATATAGAAAATAATGATTGTGCTCCTGAAGCTACTACAAAAATCACTACCATAATTCCAGCTCCAGAATTTATCCCTAAAAGACCTGAATCTGCTAAGGGATTTTTTGACACCCCCTGTATAATACATCCTGATAGAGCCAATCCCATACCTACCAACATAGAAATTATTATTCTAGGCAAACGAAAATCAAAAAAAATTAAGTTCTCTTTAGCACTCCCACTGCCAGTTAACACTCTAAATAAATCCATAGGTGCAAGCTTTGTGTACCCTGTATTCATACTTATAATAAAAGAAATAAAAATTAATATAGAAAGTAATGAAAGGACAAAAACATTTCTATTCCTAACCTTTTTTCTATGGAAATCAATTTGATATAATTCACTAGTCATCTTATAATGCCCCTTTCTGCTTTCTTGCAAGGTATAAGAATATAGGCACTCCTATTAAAGAGATAATAGCTCCAATAGGTATTTCAAAAGGTGGCTTTATCATTCTTGATAATAAATCTGAAACTACCATAAGTAAGCTTCCAATGAGTGCAGAAACAGGTATTATACGTCTATAATTTTGTCCAACGATATACCTTGATAAATGGGGCACAATCATTCCAACAAAACCTATAGCACCTGCCACTGCCACTGAAGTTCCAGCTAAAAGCAAAATTATAACAGTAGCTGCAAGTTTAATAATAAATGTATTTACCCCAAGTCCCCTTGCTACTTCTTCACCAAGGCTAATTAAAGAAACAGAACGAGATATTATTAAGGACCCTATAAGTGCAACTATAATGATTGGAAAAACTATTTTTATCTGTGTCCAATTAACTCCTGCTACATTTCCTAAAGTCCAAAACATAATATTTTGTGTCATCTTAAAATAAATAGCTATTCCTTGGCTTAAGGCTGTAAGCAGTGTACTTACTGCAGCTCCTGACAGTACAAGTCTAATAGGTGTAATTTCACCTGGCACCATAGCTCCTATTCCATAAACAATACCTGCCCCTAATGCAGCTCCTAAAAATGAAAATATTACAATTTGTAAAGGTGACATTCCTGGAAAAAATGCAAAACATATTGCTATTGCAAATCCTGAACCTGCATTAAGCCCCATAAGCCCTGAATCTGCCAAGGGATTTCTTGTAACTCCCTGCATAAGGGCCCCAGAAACAGATAAAGCTGCTCCAATGAGCATACTTGCCAAAACTCTTGGAAATCTTAAATTCATTATGACTAAATGATCCTCATTTTCAGGATTAAAATTAAATATAGAATCCAATGCTCCTGAAATTGATATATCTGCTACTCCATTCATAACAGAAAAAATCATAACTAATATTAATAATAAAATAAGTCCTAAAATAATCCCTAAATGTACAAGTGATTTATTTTTACTTTTTTTATAATTCAAAGATATACTCTCTTCTATTTTCATACTTCTCACTCCCATACATTAAATCACTACAAAAATAATATATATTTTTGTATGATTTTAAAAAGGCAGATACAAAACCATTTAAATGGCATGCATCTGCTTTTATAAAATTTAATTTAACAAATCATCAACAATAGCATTTACAGCATATTCTGTAGCAAGTATGCTAGTTGCATGTGCTGCTCCATCTAAAGTATGCACTTTATTCTCTTTAACTGCCTTAAGAGATTTCCAAACTGGATCATTTTTCAAATCATCAGCTAATCCTTCACTACCATCAAATACAGCTAAAAAGATATGATCTGGATTCATTTTAGATAGAGCCTCCATAGATATTTGTTCATACTTATTTTCACTAGGATATCCTTCTGGAGCATTTAATCCTAATCCTGTATTTGGATCAAAAAAGTCTGGACGTTTTGCACAGTAATATCCATTTTTCTTCATAAGTGATATAACAGCAACAGTTTCATTCTTATATTTTTCTTGCAATTTAACTCTTGCATCAGAAATCTTTTTCTCAATTTCATTAACTTTTTCTTCTGCAACTTGAGTTTTATTTATTATTTTCCCAATCTCTTTTATTCCATATCTCCAATCCATTCTTACCTTTTCATCTAAAACTATAACAGGTGCTATTTTCTTAAGATTTTCAATTCCAGTATCACTAGCTGGAACTAATATTAAGTCTGGTTGCACCTCTGCAAGCTTTTCTAAGTTTATATCCTTTTCTCCTAAATCTATTACAGACTTAGTATCGTAATTCTTAAATGGATCCCATGTTTTTGTGTAATTTTCTGCTGCTACAGCTGCAACAGGTGGTTGTCCTAAAGCTAATAAAAACTCCCAATAAGGAAGATACCCAACTGCAATTTTTTTAGGTTCTTCTTTAATAACAACTTCATTTCCTGTAGCATCTTTATATGTACGCGGATAAGCAGTATTCCCCTCTTTACTACTAGACTCTTCTTTGCTAGTAGTGTTTTCTGATTTTGAATCTGAAGATTTACCGCAACCAGCCATAACTCCCATAAAAATTGTAAGCACCAATAATAGCCCTATTCTTTTTTTCATATTTCCCTCCACCTTAATATTTATAGATATTGATAATTACTATCAATAAGTGTTTATAGAATATCATATTCTTCCATTTATCAGAATAGACATTTCTACACACTACCATGGATTTTTCCTAAAGGTTTTCTGAAACTCTATTGGTGACATTTTTGTATGTTTTTTAAATACTCTACTAAAATAGAACTGATCTGTATATCCTACAAACCCTGCAACCTGAGTTACAGTATTACTTCCAACAACTAAAAGCTTTTTAGCTTTATTTATTCTATATTCAGTCAAATAGTTTATAGGGCTCATACCTATATTTTTTTGAAATATATAAGAGAATCTACGCCCTTCTACCCCAACTACTTCTGCTATAGTATTTATAGAAATTGCCTCCATATAATGATTTCTAATATAGTTTACTGCTGAATCTACAATCTCTTCATCGCTAGAGTATAGTTTCTTTTGAGCACAAAATACAAGCTCTTCTATTATTCTTAGAAAAAGAGCTCTTGATCTCAAGGCTTGCATATTTCCGGGCATAATAGATATATCACAAAGCTGTATAATCATTTCATTCATAATAGTGCTATCTCCAACATCTACTATAAAATGAGAATTTGCATAAGGATAACTATCACAATTTAATATTTCATAATGTATTAATGCATACTCCCAATTACTTTCTCCAAGTACTTCTTTATCAAGCTTCATATTAGGTCCTGCATGTAATACTTTTCCTGTTTCTAATTCATATACAGCATCTTCAAAACTAAATCTTGCCTTTCCTCTAAGGGGAAAAATCAGACCACATCTTTCTGGAAGAGTACTTCCTCCTAAAGTTTTTGAATTACCCCCTATGCTATATATAGATGCATCTGTTAAAGTAACTGCTGCATTTACATAATATTCAGCTAATTTATTAATATCAACCTTCATCTATTATATTTAGTGAGAGAGTGTATTATAAGTACCACCCCCTCACTAAAACTCACTTCCTTTCGTTTTATAACTTTTTTCTTCAACTTTACTTTTATTTTTTCCATGGTTTTAATATACTGCTGAAATTATATTAATATTAAATGGAAGTTTAATTACTTCCCTTATTTATTTTTTAACGGCTAAGCAATAATTCACATTATCAAATGCTTTTATAGGATGTTCTGGATTTGCTTCATTATATTTTTTAAAATACTGCTCAGTTATTTGATCTGGTGTTAAATGCTCATAAATCAAAAAGTTACTGTCAGCTAACAACTGCTCCAATTCTAAGTAAGAATAGCTTGAAAGCATTTTTTCCTTTGCTGCACTAGCTAATGTAATTGTCTTTTTAACTCTTTCCCCTGCATTTTCAGTATAATAGTCCTCATCCGGATAATCAAAAACAATGCTGCTGCCTTTTGGTACAATACTTGAAATAGTATTAACTGCATTTGCAAGATCTTCCTTGCTCAAATAGTAGCTAATTCCAAGTAAACTACAAAAACTTATTTTGTTTTGATCAAATTGTGTACATTCAATTAAATTTTTTTGCCAAGTATATTCTGTAAAATCAATAGCTATATAGTGTAAATTAGAAAGCTTTTCTGTGACTAATGATTGAATACGCTTCTGCTTGTCAGCTCCAGTAAAAGGATGATCAAGTTCAAATATTTGAATACCTTTTGCCCATTCAGGCTGACGATATGCAAATGTATCATACCCTGCAGCAAAAATTAAATATTGCATTGCACCAATTTTTACAGCATTTTCAAGGGACTTTTCTGTAAATGCAGCTCTACCAAGTGGAGTTGGAGATAACTGATTATCAACAACAAAACGTAATGCTTCATCTTGTGTTCCTTCAAATGATGGATTAAAGAATTTGATACCTTTTGACATATTGCTTGCAATGTCCTCATATTCATTTTGAGTTAGAATGTCCTTTGCTAAGTAATCATCAAAAACTTTCTCTTTGTTTTTCACTGAATGATATGCTCTTGAAAATGCACTAATCAATGCAGTCATACTTTTTTGTTCCATAAAATTATCACCTCTAATAATTTATAACAATTTGCAAATTTTATTACAAGTATTGACATTTTTCCTATTTTGTGTTATAATAGATATAGTAAAAATAAAAAATTTACAAAAACGTCACATTTATAGTGGCGTTTTTTAATATAATGCTATCTAAAAATATATATTTGATTTATAAACAATCATTATTTCGTATAAGTTTATCATTGCAACCTACTTTGTACTTGTTCTTTTAGAATATCATTGCAATATTACCAGAACTTAAATTTAAAGCATAGGATACTAAAAAGTCCCATGCTTTAAATTCTCACTCTATCTTCTATTAATGCCAAACTCACTGAATTTTTGTATTTCATCAAAGAAATGATCAAACTGTACTAAGTTCATTTGCTGTTTAGCATCAGATAGTGCTACAGCTGGATTTGGATGTACTTCTGCCATTACTCCATCTGCTCCAATTGCCATAGCAGCTTTTGCTGCAGGAAGTAATAAGTCTTTGCGCCCTGTTGAATGGGTAACATCAACAAAGACTGGTAAATGTGTTTCCTGTTTTAATATTGGAACTGCTGAAATATCAAGTGTATTTCTCGTTGCTGTTTCATAGGTTCTAATACCTCTTTCACAAAGAATAATTTGTCCATTTCCCTTTGACATTATATACTCAGCTGCATAAATAAACTCTTCAATGGTAGCAGACATTCCTCTTTTTAGAAGTATAGGCCTATTTATGGACCCAACTGCCTTTAATAGTTCATAGTTTTGCATATTTCTAGTTCCAATTTGAATAACATCAATATATTCTGCAGCCATTTCTACATCAGCTGGATTTACTATTTCACTTATTACTGCCATATCATATTCATCAGCAACACGTTTTAAAATTTTTAAGCCCTCAACCCCAAGTCCTTGAAATTCATAGGGAGAAGTTCGTGGTTTATATGCTCCACCTCTTAAAAGTTTCAATCCCTTTTCTTTCATGGCTTTTGCTACTGCAGCTACTTGTTCATAAGATTCCACAGCACAAGGCCCAAATACAAAATGGGGTTCACCATTTCCTATTAATTCATCTCTAAGGTTTATTATAGTATCTTCTTTTTTATTTTTACGAGATACAAGTAATGTCTTTTTTTTATTCTCTTCTTGAATTTCTATCTTAGATTTAAATATCTCCTTAAAAACACTTTCTATGCTTTTTTTCTCTAAAGGACCTTTATTATGCTCATTAATGTTATCTAACATTTTTCTATATGAAAGTTCTACTCCTTCAATGCCCTTAGCCTGAATTATTTCTTCAATGAGCTCCGCTCGTTCATTAATTAAATGCAACAACTTCAAATCTAAATCATATACTATTGTTTCTAATTCTTTTAATTCAATATTTCTCATTTTTTTGTCACGACCTTTCATCTTTATGTTTATATTTAATACTAATTACGCTTGTTAAGGTTAAATTTAATAAAGTTATACAGCATCAGCTTTTCTAATAGATAGTGCAAAAAATAGGCCTATCAAAAGAAAAATAATGGAACCAAATAATGCAAACTGATAAATCATTTCTCCACCAACTGTAGTTGTACCAGCCTCTCCAAGAATGCTAGCAAGTAGCACTACACCAAGAGCTGACCCAATTCTATTTTGTACATTGAATAGTGTTGTTGCTCTCCCCATTTTAGCAGGGGTAATATTATTAAATGTAAGAAACTGAACAACAACCACAGCTTGTCCTAAGAAAATACCAATACTAAAGAACAAAGCTCTAAGAATCCATGAATTAGTTTCTGGTCTAGTCATAGTCAATAGTATAACTATTAATATAGTACATACTAAACCAATGGAAATAACTTTCCTTGCACCTAACTTTTTATATGACCAAGGCATTATTCTAGAAGCAATCATTATTCCTAGTGCTTCTGGGAAAGTAGTAAGCCCACTCTCTAAAGCTGTAGCCTTTAGCATATTCTGATACATTAATGGAAATATAAATAATATTCCTGATAAACCAGCAGCAGCAAACAATGAGATTATGCTCATCTTTCTAAAGACCCCATCAGTTAATACACGTAAATCTAGCATTGGTTTTTCTACACGAAGTTCAACTATAACTAAAATACTAACAAGAATAAATCCTAAAACTCCTGTAGTAAAAATTAATGGAGAATTCCATCCTTTTGATGAACCTTGAATTAATGCATACATAAGCATAGAAAAACCTGGTGCTGATAGTAAGAATCCTGGCAGGTCTAACTTCCCTGCCTCAGGCTCTTTATATTCATTAAGAAACATAAAACCAAATATAAGTGTTAGAATCCCTAAAGGAAAATTGATATAAAATGCCCAACGCCAAGATAAATGTTCCACAAGAAATCCACCAATAACTGGACCAAGTGCTGGTGCAATAGCAATAGGGAGTACTAGTGAACGTGAAACTTTTGGTCGTTCTTCTGGTGAAAAAGTTCTAAATAGCATTGCCATTCCCACAGGTGTTAGCAATCCCCCTCCAGCTCCCTGAAGTACTCTAAACAAATTCAAAGTATAAAGATTATTTGAGAATCCACATAATATTGATGCAAATGTAAATAACCCTACTGCAGTTAAAAAGATTTTTTTTGTTCCAAATCTATCTCCAAGCCATCCTGCCATTGGAAGAAATACAGCAACACTTACTAAGTACCCAACATTTATTCCACTAGTAGCAGCAGGTGGAACTTGAAATTCTTTACTCATGGTAGCTAGTGCTACATTAACAATGGTTCCATCCATTGCAGCCATAAACATAGCTGTCACATATACAATACTAACCACTAATTTGGGATTAAGCTGCCTACTCATTTTAAGTTTCCTTTCCAATGCTTATTTCAGACTTTAAACTATTTGGTCTCATATCTACCCAATTTGAATTTATATAATCTAAACATAATTTCTGGCTCTCTTCTCCATAAATAGTTGTCCATCCAGAAGGTATATCTAAGAAGGCAGGCCAGATGGAATACTGGCCTTCATTATTAATAAGTACAAAATAAGTACCATTTGGGTTTTCAAAAGGATTGCTCATTATTTATCTCCTCCTTCATTAATTTCTTTGAAACTTTTTGCCTCATGCAGTTTTTTTGCAAGTATACGCCCAATCTCAGCAAGTGGTCCTGGTTGACACATATCCTTATGCCGGCAATGAATATCATACTGCTCAACTTTGCCATGAATATAAGGCTTCCATGCTTCTGGGTAAATTGGTTCAAACCAATCAGGTATTATGGTTGATCTAAAAAATAAAATATCTCCATTAAATGGTTTTGGACTATATTCCTTTAAAATTCTAACTGAATTAATATAAGTCTCTTTAAGGTTTAAAATAGTCTCTTCATCTAAGCTAGCTAGTGCACTACCATCTTGGCGAAGTATTTCAATGGCACCAGCAAGGTCTAATGGCTTATCTCCTAATTCATCTGGATCATAACCACCTAAAGCAAGTAGTGCTATTAGAGATTCTTCTTCATCTGGAGCATCTTTAATAGGTAAAAATCTATTTGGATAAGAGTCAAGCATAGCAACAATCTCAATTTCTTCACCTTGCTCTTGCAATTGAGTTGCCATAGCATGAACAATGTTACCTCCTAAGGACCAACCTAAAAGATTATATGGACCAGTTGGCTGAATTGTACGAATATGTTCAATATAATCAGCAGCCATTTCATCTAGTGTTTTAGGCAATTTTTCACGTTTAGAAATTCCTCGTGCTTGTATTCCATAGATTGGATACCCTGATTCTAGGTATGTCATAAGGCCAGAGTAGCACCAACTTAGTCCCCCTGCAGGGTGAACACAAAACAATGGAGCTTCTTCTCCACTTTTTCTAAGAGGTAATAAAACATCTAATGCACTTTTACTAGTACCCATTTCAAGTCTTTCAGCAAGTCTTGCAACTGTAGGTGCCTCAAATAAATTTCCTATACTTAATTGAACTCCTAAAGCTTCATGGATTTTACTCATTAAATGTACTGCTAAGAGTGAGTGTCCTCCCAAGTCAAAGAAACCATCATCAATCCCTACTTGTGGCAGATTTAGTACCTCCATAAACAAATCACGAAGTATCTCTTCTTGAGGTGTTCTTGGTCCACGTCCTACAACTTTCACACCAAATTCAGGAGCTGGTAATGCTTTACTATCAAGTTTTCCATTTGGTGTTAAAGGTAAAGCTGAGATTTCTACAAAAGCTGATGGAATCATATAATCAGGAAGAAATTCTCCTATATATCTACGCAAATCAGCTAAATCAAAACTTGTTTCTCCATTAGTTACTACATATGCAACTAAACGCTTATCTCCAGGTTGGTCTTCTCGAACCACAACCGCAACTTGATCAATATCAGGATGCCCAGCTATTGCAGCTTCAATTTCCCCAAGCTCTATTCTAAAACCACGAATCTTAATCTGATGATCAGCACGGCCCATATAATCTAAGGAACCATCCTCATTCCAACGAGCTAAATCACCTGTACGATACATTCTAGTACCTAAAGTACTAAATGGATTAGCTACAAAACGACTAGCTGTAAGACTAGGTCTTCCTAAATATCCACGAGCTAAACCTGCACCAGCAACATAAAGTTCTCCTACCACTCCTGGAGGAACTGGCTTTAGGTAATCATCTAGTACAAATATATCTAGGTCTGGTATACTAGAGCCAATAAGACTATTACCTCTTTTAGCAGTAGTAGTTTTATTAAGCTCAAGGTAGCTAACATGAACAGTAGTTTCTGTAATTCCATACATGTTAATAAGCGTTGGTGCATTTTCTGGATGTCTATTATACCAATCTGTGAGTCTACTAAGTTCTAGTGCTTCACCACCAAAAACAATATATCTAAGAGAAAGTTTGTTACCAAACGCTTGGTTTTCCCTATCTGCTTGCATTAATTGATAAAATGCTGATGGAGTCTGGTTAAGCATAGTTACTTTTTCACTTACAAGTAGCTCTAAAAATTCTACTGGTGATCTGCTTACTGAATGAGATACTACAACTAGACGACCTCCATATAATAATGGTCCCCAAATCTCCCAAACAGAAAAATCAAAAGCATAGGAATGGAACATTGTCCATACATCATTTTCATTAAAGCTAAACCAATTATCTGTAGCTTTAAAAAGTCTTATTACATTTTGATGAGGAATAATTACCCCTTTTGGCACACCTGTAGAACCAGAAGTATAAATAATATAAGCTGGACTATAAGGTGATAAAGACTTAGCACGATCAGCATCAACTGGATTATGAGTTGAATACTGTTTTAAGTTTTCTATAGTATCTTCTTCATCAAGGACAACTTTCATAACACTATCTATTCCAGAAAGTTTAGATACAATCTTAGAATTTGTAATTAAACAAGTTGGCTTGGCATCATTTAAAATAAAGTTAATCCTATCATTTGGATAGTCTGGATCAACTGGTACATATGCTGCACCTGATTTAATTACAGCAAGAAGACCTACTATCATTTCCAAAGATCTTGGCAAGGCTAAAGCAACAAAATGTTCTGGACCTACCCCTTTTGATATAAGTAAATGTGCAAGATTATTTGCCTGATTATTTAACTCTTCATATGTCAATGTATCTTTCTCAAATACTACTGCAATATTTTTAGGATTCTTCTTAACCTGTTCTTCAAATAAATCAGATATACAATTTTCTGGTATATTATCAAAACCTTTATTCCAATCTACAAGTATCTTCTGACGTTCTTCAGGCAAAAGAATTTCTAAATCTCCAATAGTCTTATTTGGATTTTTAACAGCTTCATCTAGTAGCTTCAACATACGACTAATGAATATTTCAACAGTTTCACCTTTGAATAAATCTGTGCTATATTCAAGAAACCCTTTAATCCCAGTAGCTTTACCATCTTCAGCATACAACTCTCGAAGCTCTATAGTTAAGTCAAACTTTGAAGCACCTACACTATAAAGTTTAAGTTTTGTTTCAGCATCAGGTAGTATTAGCTTTGGATCTTGAGTATTTTGTAGTGCCAACATAATCTGAAATAAAGGATGTCTAGACTGAGATCTAACTGGATTAATAGCTTCAACTAGGCGCTCAAATGGTAAATCCTGATGTTCATATGCATTTAGATTTGTCTCTCTAACTCTTTGAAGCAATTCCTGAAAACTTGGATCTCTAGAAGTATCAGTACGTAATACCAAGTTGTTAATAAAAAGTCCTACAAGATTATCTAATGCATCATCATTACGCCCAGCAATTGGGGTTCCTATAGGAATATCATTACCTGCTCCAAGTCTAGTAAGTAGCGTAGCAAGTCCAGCTTGTAACACCATAAATAAGCTAACACCATTATTTCTAGCAAGATCAAGTAAGCCCTGATGTAGCTCAGAAGTAATATTAAACGCTAAAGTTTCACCACAATAACTAGCCTCTTCTGGACGCTTAAAATCTGTAGGTACCTCTAATTGTTCTGGCAGATTAGCTAATGTTTCCTTCCAATAATCAAGCTCCTTTACAAGTAAACTATTTTCATCATTTTCATCTCTTAAAATCTTTTCTTGCCAAATTGTGTAATCAGCATACTGTACTGAAAGTGGTTCCCAATTTGGAGCTAATCCTTCAGAGCGTGATTTATAGGCTGTAGCAAGATCCTTAGTAAGTGGTGTTAATGACCATCCATCTCCCACAATATGATGCAATAATAGTAGGAGTACATGTTCATCTTCTGTCACTGTAAATACTTGTGCCTTAAAGGCTGGTTCTGTTGAAAGATCAAAACTATATTTAACAGCCTTATTAATTTCTTCTTCAAGTTCTCCATGACTAGTTTTAGAGACAACTAGTTCTCTCTTTCCTTCATTAACATCTAAAATCTTTTGATAAGGTATTCCCATATTTTCTGGGAATATTGTTCTTAAGATTTCATGACGCTCAACCACATCATCTAAGGCTTTTTCCAAAGCATTTATATCTAACTTTCCAGATAAATTTATAACAACTGGAATATTATAAGTAGGGCTTGCCCCCTCCAACTTATAAAGGAACCATAAACGACGTTGTGCATAAGAAAGAGGAATTCTATCTGGCTTTTCAAAGCTCTTCACAGATATTTTTGCCTTCTTTCCACTACTTAACTGTTTTGCAAGTCCAGCAATAGTTGGTGTATCAAAGATTTTACCAATGCTTAGCTCTACTCCAAATGCTTTACGAATACGAATCATCAAGGTTGAAGCAAGTAGAGAATGACCGCCTAAATCGAAAAAGCTATCATCAATACCAATATTTGAAATACCAAGTATCTCAGTAAATAAGTCTTTTAAAATTTCTTCTTGAGGTGTTCTAGGAGCACGGTTACTAACTATTGTAGATGAATCAGGTGCTGGCAATTGTTTGCGATCAATTTTACCATTAGGTGTTAGAGGCAATTCATTCATTTCTACAAAGGCTGATGGAACCATATACTCTGGAAGGCAACTTCCCATATATTCACGTAATTCGGCTAAATTCAAACTATTATTTGAAGCAGGAACCAAATAAGCAACTAAACGTTTGTCTCCTGGTTTATCTTCTCTAACAATAACTGTAACTTGCTGAATGTCAGTATGTTTAGCAAGTACAGCTTCAATTTCTCCAAGCTCTATTCTAAACCCACGAATTTTTATTTGATGATCAGCACGACTAATGTAGTCTAAAGTACCATCAGGTTGCCAACAAACTCTGTCGCCAGTTCTATACATTCTGCTTCCCTTTGAGCCATAAGGATTAGCTACAAATCTTTCAGCTGTCAAAGCTGGACGTCCCAAATAACCACGAGCTAAGCCAGTACCAGCAATGTACAAATCTCCTTCTACTCCTACAGGAACAGGCTGTAAAGCATTATCAAGTACATACATCTGTGTATTCCAAATTGGTGCACCAATAGAAGGAACACCTGTCTCCTCTGAATCAAGGGTAATACTAGATGACCAAATTGTTGTTTCTGTTGGTCCATAAAGGTTTGTAACTTCACAACCTAATTGGTGTAGTTTATCTGCAAGATCAATTGGAAGTACTTCTCCTCCAACTAATACTCTAATCCCTTGTAACCTACTTGGGTAATTTGTTACCAATGCATGCCAAAGAGTTGGTGTAGCTTGCATAAGCGTAATATTCTTTTCCACTATTATATCTGTTAAAGCTTCAGGGTCTTTAACAGTTTCCTTTTCAGCTATTATTAAGCTAGCCCCACTGATAAGAGGAAGAAATATCTCTAAAGCTGAAATATCAAAAGATATTGTAGTTACAGCTAAAAACCTGTCTTCTTTAGTCAGTTTAAACTGATTTTCCATTGACAAAAGGAAATTAATTAGCCCTTCTGATCTAACAACAACTCCCTTTGGTTTCCCTGTAGAACCTGAAGTATAAATTATATATGCTGGTGTATGAATAGCTTCTCTTGTAACCTGTACATTAGAATCAGAGTAACTTTCCAATAGCTCAATCATATCCTTAGAATCAATTTCAATCTTAAATTCCACAGTATTATCAGGTATTTTAAGCGATGCAACTTCACTTGTAATCATGCAAAGAGGCTTAGCATCATTAAGCATAAATTCAATACGCTCTGCTGGAAAATCTAAATCTATTGGCAAATATGCTGCTCCAGTCTTAATAACAGCTAACATAGATACAACCATTTCTATAGATCGTGGTAATGCTAAAGCTACAATTTTCTCAGGCCCCAAACCTTTATCTACAAGTAAATTAGCAAGACGATTTACCCTGCTATTTAACTCTCTATAATTAAGTGTAGTATCTCCACATACTAAGGCAGTTAATTCAGGATACTCAGCCACTTTCTTTTCAAACAATGCTGACAAATTATCATCAGGTAGTGTTTTTGTAGTTTTATTCCACTGCACTAGAACCTGTTGACCTTCTTCATGTAAGAGAATTTCCACTTTTCCTACTAATTGCTCCTTTTGAACAAAAGCAATTTTCTCAAGTAAGCTTACAAAACGATTTTTATGAATAGCTAACTGCTCTTCACTATAAATTTCACCATTAGCATCAAAGTCAATTCTTAAACCATTTCCATCAGACTTGTCATATATGTTAATGGACAAATCATCAACTGGTCCTGTTGCTAGCTTATGTATAACGCCTTTATTCCCAGCAAAGTCAACTCCATATTCAAAAGGCATTATATTTATTCTTGGTCCAGATAATCTTTGATTTTCTCCAAAAAGCTTAAGGTCCCTGCGTAACTCTTCATGTCTGTATTTTTGATGTTTCTGTAAGTCTCGCACTTCATTTGAAACTTGTTTTACTAATTCTTCAAAAGTCATATCAGGCCTTAATTTCAAGCGAAGTGGTAGCAAATTCATCATCATACAAGGTGTATTTATTGAAGCAGATCCTAGACGCCCCATCATTGGCAAAGTCAATATTACATCTTCTGATCCTGTCAAACGATGCATATAAACTGCTGTGGCTGCAATAAGAAGGTTATGCCAACTTCCTTTAAATTTCTGTGCTGTATTTCTTAAGCTTTGGCTTATTTCTGATGCTATATTTGCTGTTTCTCTCAGAATATGTTCAGATGTTTTTACCACTTTGTTTACTAAACTAACTACTTCTGGCTCATCAGCAAAATGCTCTAACCAAAAATCACAATCCTGCTTAAATTTCTCTGAAGATCTATAAGACAAATCTTCTTCCAAAACTAAATGTAGAGGATCAAAAGCACCTTCATCATAAGACTTATTATTTATAAGTGCTGTATAAATTTTTCCTACCCTTTGTGCAATAAGCGAAAAACCATATCCATCCATTACCATATGATGAATTCTCTGATACCAAAAATATCTATTAGGTGAGACTTTAAATAAAACCTCACAGAAAAGTGGATCATTTATAAGATTAATTGGTTTAGAAAGATCATCATTCATCCACTTTTCAGCTTCCTCTTTTGGATTTTCAGCTAGACTAACATCAATAAAATGTAATGTAAAATTAGATGATGGCTGAATAATTTGCCATGGTCCATCCTCATTCACCCCAAACTTCACATGTAGAGCTTCTGTTTCCTTCACAGCTTTTCTAAGTGCTAGTTCAAAATATTTTTCGTCTAGGAATCCATTAATTTCTATATATTCACCAGTATTATAAATTGGATTTTCTGGCTCTAGCTGCTGTGCAAACCAGATGCCAGATTGTGAACCAGATAAATTCCAGTGAGTCTCTTGAGAATTAGACATTCTATATTACCCCCTTTATGTTTATTAAATATTGATTTTATTTTGAAGAAGATAATAGATTCCACCAAGCAGAAACTGTTGGTTCTTTAGCAAGCTTAACGAAATTAACATCATCTTTAATACTGCGCCATTTCTCAGCAAGACTCATAATTCTAATTGAATCTAATCCTCTATCAATTAAGTTTTCATCGTCATCAATATCTGACTCTACTTCACCTAAAATTTCAGCCACTTGTTCTCTTATGCTTTGCAATGTTAGTGCTTCTTTTTTTGATGAAGGCTTGCCATCTTTTAAATCTTTAATTAGCATAGATGCTGAAATAGTTGATGCACAACGCTCAGCTGCATATTTTATAGCCATCTTATGTTCATCTAAAGAAAAGTCTGCCACAGCATCATAAACAAAGAAGGTTTGTATGTCTTCCATAAAGGCTTCACATGCTGTTAAAAGACATCCAATATGTGCATAAATACCACAAATAATTAATTGGTCACGTCCTTCTTCTTGCATAAATTCTTTAAGGTTTGTTCTTTTAAATGCACTATATCTCCATTTTGTAAGTACAGTGTCATTCTCAGAAGGTTCAATATCCCTTATTATTCTTGTTTCAGCTGGATCATCTATTAGCCCTGACCCCCAAAAATCTTGAAGTAATGCTCTATCTTCTGGTTTTTGATTACCTGGTTGTGCTGAATATAAAACAGGAATTCCAAGCTCTCTACATTGTTCTTTTATTCTTTTTATATTGTCTATAAGCTCAACAACTGGCGATTCTCCTGATGTATAAGCATTAAGAAAATACTGTTGCATATCGTGAATTAGAAGGACTGAACGGTTAGGATCAACCTTCCAAGATACTTTATTTTTTTGTAAATCTGATGCTTTAGGCATCTCATATGGTTTTATAGCTGGAATAGCCATAGAATCACTCCTTTTTATATCTCGTGTACACGCTTGTACACGGCTTGATTTTACTTATTTTATATATGGGTTACATATAAA
>NZ_JANDMF010000040.1:0-50735 GCF_031626875.1 Clostridium sp. SHJSY1 | reverse complement strand
TTTTAGTATTCCATGCTTTTAAATTTAGCTTGCAAAATAATTTTCCCGAAGGGAGCGTGGCATAGCCACTTTTTTTACTTTCCTTTAATTTTTATATGTTCACCATCAAAATTAAAAAAGCATCTTAAAAAAGTATAAACTAAATTAATAGAGGATAATAAAATTATAATATAAATAATTCTTTGTAACATAATAATATTAACTGTAATAATACTAAATAAATTTATATTGAATAATCCTATAAATCCCCAATTAATACTACCTATAATACATAATACAAATGATATTTTGTCCCATAAATTTAATTTATACATATAATACACCTCATTTATAAAGTATCTGTTTAATTAAATATATGACTACTTTTCATAATTATAACTTATGTAATTTTTTTCTTACAAAGATGAAAGATTTTACTTTATATGATATAATACGAATGATAATAAAAAAAAACACAAATATATTCGTACGGAGGTTGAAGATGAGAGATTTATATAGTAGTCCTTTGAATTCAAGATATGCTTCAAAGGAAATGAGTTATATCTTTTCTGATGATATGAAATTCACAACTTGGAGAAAGCTATGGGTTGCATTAGCTGAGTGTGAGAAAGAATTAGGTTTAAATATTACAGATGAACAAATAGGTGAGTTAAAAGCTCATATAAACGACATAAACTATGATGAAGCTACAAAGAGAGAAAAGGAAGTAAGACATGATGTGATGAGTCATGTTTATGCATATGGTCTTCAATGCCCAGCAGCAAAAGGAATTATCCATTTAGGAGCTACAAGTTGTTATGTTGGAGATAATACAGATGTAATAATAATGAGAGATGCATTACTATTAGTTAAGAAAAAAATGATTACAGTATTACATAGATTAAGCAAGTTTGCAATTAAATATAAGGATATGCCAACACTTGGATTTACACATTTTCAACCAGCTCAATTAACTACAGTAGGAAAAAGAGCAACATTATGGATGCAAGATTTAGTTATAGATATTGAAAATATAGATTTCTTGTTATCTAAGTTAAAGTTATTAGGAGTTAAAGGTACAACTGGAACTCAAGCTAGTTTTGTCAATCTTTTTGAAGGTGATGAGGAAAAAGTTAAATTACTTGATAAAATGGTTGCAGAAAGAATGGGATTTGAAAAGAGTTTTGGTGTAACTGGGCAAACATACCCTAGAAAATTAGATTCAATCGTATTAAATACATTATCAGAAGTTGCACAAAGTGCATATAAGTTTTCAAATGATTTAAGATTGCTGCAAAATATGAAAGAAGTTGAAGAACCATTTGAAAAGCATCAAATAGGGTCATCTGCTATGGCATATAAGAGAAATCCTATGAGAAGTGAAAGAATGGGAGCTTTAGCTAGATATGTTATAGTAGATGCTTTAAATCCAGCTATAACAGCTTCTACTCAATGGTTTGAGAGAACATTAGATGATTCTGCTAACAAGAGAATATCTGTAGCAGAAGCGTTTCTAGCTTTAGATGGTGTTTTAAATCTATATATTAATATAGCTGAAAATATGGTTGTGTATGAAAAAGTTATTAAAGCACATGTAAATAATGAATTACCATTCATGGCGACAGAAAACATAATGATGGAATCAGTTAAGAAGGGTGGAGATAGACAAGAACTTCATGAAAGGATTAGAGAACACTCAATGGCAGCGGCACAAAGAGTAAAAGGGGAAGGGCTAGATAATGATTTAATTAAGAGAATAATTGAAGATACTAGCTTTAAATTATCTAAAGAAGAGATTATTGAAATAATTGATCCAATTAAATTTGTTGGAAGAGCACCAAGTCAAGTTGTGGAGTTTATAGATGAATATGTTAAGAATATTATAGAAGAAAATAAGGATGCTATTGAAGTTAAGAGTGAAATAAATGTTTAAGCATATATATTCATTAACTTAATTTTACAAAATGAAGTTGTTTTAAAATATAAATTTTATATTTTAAAACAACTTTTTATATTTTTTAATAAAAATGTATTTACAATTATATTAATATATCTATAAATATAAGGTTGAATACGTATACTTTACTTGTTATAATATGTATAATAAGTATTAAATTAACTTTAAATTCAGGTAAATATTTTGAAAATAATGTGCATAGTATTATTTATATATGCAAATACTAATTATTAAATTATAAAAAGGAGGGATTTAAATGGATAATAACAATTGTATACCATCATTAGATAATTATGTAGCAAAGTTTATGGATGAAACAGGTTGTACATTTGAGGAGGCTTGTAACGAACTAGGAATAAAAGAAGACGATTTTATGAATAAGGGGACTATTAGAGGATAACTTATTTAATGATCAAATTGCAGACTATAGAATCAATCTATAGTCTAATGTAATTTGATCATTATTTTTTAGAAATTATTAAGTTTTATATAAATTTATTTGTTGTGAGATAACTTTGATCTTTTAGTATATTTCTTGCCATTACTATGAGAACCTAACTTTTCACCATCTATTATGCCAATATCAGATCCTGCTTCAGAATACATTTTGCGCAATTCGGCATTTGATTTTGAATGATCTTTTAGTCTGTTTTTATTATTATCCAAGTGAAATCCTCCTTTTGTTTATTTTCTATTGATATTTTGCCCTAATGGACAAATATTATAAATTTTTTAATAGATAAATAAAATTATATTTTACTGAATAAGAATGTATGTTCTTGTTAATTATGTTAATATATAAATAGAAAATAATTAGGAGTGATTCTTTTATGGATAAATCTTTAGAGGTTTTAGAAAAATATTATGGATATAAAAATTTTAGAAAAGGTCAAGGTAAGATAATTGAAAGTATATTAAAAAAAAATGATACCCTTGCAATTATGCCAACAGGAGCTGGTAAATCAATTTGTTATCAAATACCTGCATTAATATTTGAGGGAATAACAATTGTAATATCACCATTAATATCATTAATGAAGGATCAAGTGGATTCTCTTAGGGGAATTGGAATAAGTGTAGCATTTATTAATAGCACCTTAGATAATAACGAAATACAAGAAATTTTATATGGATTAAAAAATTCAGAATATAGAATAATATATATTTCACCTGAAAGACTTGATTCTAAAAATTTTATAGATGAAATTTTTAGTATGGATGTATCACAAATAGCTATTGATGAAGCTCATTGTGTTTCTCAATGGGGGCATGATTTTAGAGTTAGTTATAGGAAAATAGGAAGTTTTATTAGCAAATTTAAACTCAGGCCAGTAGTAACAGCTTTTACAGCAACAGCTTCTTTAGAAGTACAAAATGATATAGTGAATCTATTGGATTTTAAAGAGCCACAAGTATTTGTAAATGGTTTTGATAGAGAAAATTTAGAGATTAACATTGTAAAAGAAGGAAGAAAGGACAAATTCCTAAAAGAATATATAAAAAAGCATTCAGAACTATCTGGAATAATATATTGTGCTACAAGGAAAGAAGTAGATTCAATATATGATGAAATTTTAAATTTAGGTTATAAAGTAGGAAAATATCATGCAGGACTTAAGGATATAGAAAGAAAAGAATTTCAAGATATGTTTATTAAAGATAAGATAAACATTATGGTTGCAACAAATGCATTTGGAATGGGAATAGATAAACCTAATGTTAGGTTTGTAATACATAATAATATGCCTCAAAGTATAGAAGCATATTATCAAGAAATAGGTAGAGCTGGGAGAGATGGTGAAAAAAGTGAATGTATATTACTATTTACACCAGGAGATATTCATCTTCAAAAATATTTAATAGATGTAGGGTTTAGTAGTGAGGAGAGAAAAGCTGTAGCATATAAAAAGTTACAAGAGATGGTTGGACTAGTGTATTCAGCAGATTGCTATAGAAAATATATATTAACTTATTTTGGAGAAGAGGTAACAAAAGAATGTAACAATTGCAGTAATTGTCTAAGTGAAGGGGAAGTAGTAGATAAAACAATTGATAGTCAAAAAGTGCTATCTTGTATTGGAAGAATGAAAATAGGATATGGCGTTACTATGATTGTGGATGTTTTGAGAGGGTCTAAAAATCAAAAAGTGGTTAGTTTAAATTTTGATAAACTATCAACATATGGAATAATGAAAGAATATAAAAAGGATGAATTAGTAAGTTTTATTAACACTTTAATATCTCATGGAATTGTTGATCAGGTTGAAGGAACTTATCCTGTACTAAGATTAAATAATCTATCCGTTAAAGTACTTAGAGGAGAGCATAAAGTACTATTAAAAGAAATAAGTGTAAAAGATACTATACTTGAAGTAAATACTTTATTTAGCCTTTTAAAAACATTAAGATTTAATATAGCTTCTGAAGAAGGCGTACCTCCATATATAGTATTTGGAGATAGGACATTAAGAGAAATGAGCAACTTATATCCTATTACTAAAGAAGAGTTATTAGAAATCACAGGTGTTGGAGAAGCTAAATGTGAAAAGTATGGATATATATTTATGGAAGAAATTAAAAAGTATATAACTGAAAATAAAATAGATAAAGGATATTATAAAGAAGATAGTGAAGATAGAGTTAATTTTTATATAAATAGTGATGAACATTTATATTTAAAGTTAAGAGAACTAAGAGAAGATATTTCTTCAAAGGAAAATAAATTAGCATATTCTATAATTCACCAAGATACATTGAAAGAGATTAGTGGAAGGTATCCTTTATCTTTAGAAGAGCTTAGTGATATAAGTGGAATTGGACCTAGAAAAGTTGAATCTTATGGAGAACAAATAATAGGAATTGTTAAAAAGTATGTTGAAGAGAAAAATATACAAAGGGATTGGGAGTATAGAGGTAAATTGAAACTTATTATTGATGGAGAAGAAAGAAATCATGAAGAGATAGTAATAGATATGCTAAATGAAGGATATGAAATTAAAGAAATTTCAAGTGAAATTGAAGTTTCAGTATCTACAATTTTAGGATATATAACTGAATATATTAAAGAAAATGGGTCTATTACATTTAAATTAAATGTAAGTGAACTTTTTAATAAAGACGATGAAAAATATATTTTAAAGGCATGTAAAGAATTTGGAGTAGAGAGAGTGGGAGATATTAAGAAGAATTTAGATCCTAGAATTAAATATGAATCAATTAGAGCAGTAATTTTGAAAAATTACTATAATATAGCATAATTATTTTGATGTATAATAAGGAGAATAATTTTATTCTCCCTAGTTTTAACGGCCTCTACGAGATGTTATAACTACATGCTCATTGTCAGTAAATTCATAATCGGAAGTAGGGGTATTAAAGGATTTTTCTGGGGTTGGCATCTTTGCATTTGCTGAATGAATTACTCCAGAAGTACGCTTTTTTTTATCATTTTTACTCATAATATCACTCCTCTATAACTATAGTATTTCATAGTTTTTTGTTAATAATCATAAAAATTTATTTTATTAAATAGAAAAATAATCTAATTTATGATAATATAAATTTACTAACACACATAAAACTATATCAGGGGGGAAATATATGGCTAAGGTAATTGGTTGTAGTTTAATAATTAAAGATGATTTTCACAATGTATTGATTTTAAACAAGAAAGTTAAAAGAGGAGAAGTTGAAACTTGGTCTTTATTATCACAAAAACTAAAAGGAAAGGAAAGTCACGATAAATGTATTGCTAGGGGTGCAAAGGATATATTAAAATCTGTTGTATTTGATGTAGAGCCAGTTGGAGAATATAATTTAGATTCAAATGAAGATGAGTGTGTTATGGTTTATACAGGTAGAATTAAAGAGAAGGCTATATTAGATAAAAATTATAAAGAGTGCAAATGGATTGGACATAGAAACCTAGAAGGTTTAAATATGCTATCGCATGAAAAACAAATTCTTTTAGATTTTTTTAAGGAATAATTATATATTTTATTAGAAAAGGAGCTTTTTAGCTCCTTTGGTTTATATGTTTATAATTCTAATTTTATTATAAAATAAAGGATAAACTTCACTTAAAGGATAATCAAGTTTGTCAAAACTATGACAACAATACAAGCAATCATTATTAGGCAAAATTTCAGAGATTATCCCTGAATGAGAGAAAAAACCTTTCTTAATAGAATGAAATTGAATAATATCTGATGTGTTCATAGCAGAAAAGTCAGTTGAATTAAATCCTATTTTCAAAGCATAATAGTAAAGTTCATTTACTCTTATCCAAGTGGTTGTATAAGGCTTCCAATTTAATGAATATGGCAATCCTCCTTCATGAAGACATTGGGAAACAAAATTAGTGCAATCCCCACCAGTATTATCAAAGTTCTTATATGATTTATTGTAATTAAGTGCATATTTGCGAGCATATTTAATTATTTTATCTTTATTCAAATTATATTCTGGTTTATTATAATCTTTTCGAGTAATGCTGGAAGTAATTTTATTAAATTCCTCATATGTTGTATCAATGTTTTCAATAAATTTATTATAGTTCTGTCTTTCTAAATTATGTTTTATAAAATTTAAATTAAATTCTTTATTAAAATGATTCTGAAGAAGGCTGTTGTATTCTATAGGAAACTCTTCTTTATTAATCATATATAGTATTTTCATGTCTTTTATAATAAAAATGTATTGAATTTCTTCTTTGCATGTTTTTTTCGTAGGGGGGGTTATAAATGAAAAAGAATGGTGCAATCTGGTTATTAGCATAATATGATTTGTAGATTTTCGTACTTCCAAATTTTTTAACGAATAATGATTGCTAAGAATTATATTTCCTAATTTACTTCTCCACATAGATTGTAATTTTTTTTTATTAATTATGTCATTAATAAGATTTTTATTAGATATAAATTTCGTTAATTTTTCAGGCGTTATATTTTCATATGGCTCTTTAAATATATTAAAAAAACTATACAAGAAAAACCTAAACATTAAACTACCTCCATTATGTTGTATTAAAATCATATAATCAGTATATGTTTGTAGATATTTATAAGTTACAATGGTATAATAATCGAAAGTTTATATATTTTTTGCTTATGTATGGAACTTAGTTATTTACAATATTTGAAGGGGAGAAATAAAATATGAAGATTGTTTTTATTGCAATAATATTAGTTTTAGTATTATGCAATTTATTTTGCTTTGTAAAAAGTAGAAAATATTTAAAAAAAGTAACTGGAAATGATGATGAATCAAATAGAAACTATGAGGAGGGGACAAAGTATATCAAAATTTCTGTAGTAATATCGTTTCTTATTTTTTTAGTAGGAGCTACTTCAGTAATTGTTGTTAAATTATTATAATTTAAAGAACCATCTAAAAATATTTTTAGATGGTTCTTTTTTAGTATTAAAAAGTCTAATTTTGGAATAATAAAATTATATTAAGTTTTAGGAGGGTATTAGATGAAGAAGTATGTTTGTACAGTTTGTGGATATGTCCATGAAGGTAATGAACCACCAGAAATTTGTCCTGTTTGTAAGGTTGATAAGACCAAATTTAAAGAAATTACAGATGAAATGCATTGGGCAGATGAACATGTTATTGGAGTTGAAAAAGGAGTAAGTTCAGATATCATTGAAGATTTAAGAGCTAATTTTATTGGTGAGTGTACAGAGGTTGGGATGTATATAGCAATGAGTCGTCAAGCTGATAGAGAAGGGTATCCAGAAATAGGAGAAGCATATAAGAGAATAGCTTTTGAAGAAGCAGATCATGCAGCAAGGTTCGCAGAAATATTAGGCGAAGTTGTAGTAGCTGATACTAAGTCAAATTTGGAAGCTAGAGTTGAAGCAGAGTATGGGGCTTGTGAAGGTAAAAAGAAATTAGCAACCAAAGCAAAAGAACAAAATTTAGATGCAATTCATGATACAGTACATGAAATGTGTAAAGATGAAGCAAGGCATGGAAGAGCTTTTAAAGGATTATTAGGAAGATACTTTAATGATAGGAGAGATAACTAATGAGTAGAATTCAATGTGATGCAACAAAATGTTCTCATAATAATAATAGTGCATGTTATGCAAATAGAGTAAATATTGGAGGAAATGCAGCTCAGCAAGATACTCAAACTTGTTGTGGATCATTTTTGAATAAGCTTCTCTATAGTGATCTTACCAATAATACTAATTGTCAAGGGCCTTGTGATACTCTTGTCTGTTTTGTTAAAGGGTGTCAACATAATGAAAATACATTATGCAATTTAAATCAAATTAGTGTGGGTAGAAACACTGCAGAAATATATGATGAAACATTATGTGAGAGTTTTCAAAGAAAATAAAATTAATTTATAAGTAGATTAATATACAGTAATTCCAATTATATCATAGTTTATTCACTGGATTTATGTAAAAACTACAAATAGTAGATTGATAATGGAGGTGAAATAGATATGAAAAATAAGGGAATTAGTCATTTAAAAGCAAAAATGAGTAAAAAACAAGCTAAAGAAAACTTATTAATGGAATTAGCAGAAGATATGGTCAGTTTTGTTATGAATACTAAGACATTTAAAAAGATGAAGAAAAAGATGAAATAGTAGGATATTGTTTCTAAAATCATAATAAAAAATATAAATTAGTAAAAAACTTTAATTGCTTTATTTATTCAATAGTCAATTAACAAGGATTAATTGAGGTGTTATTTTTTAGTTAAATAATGCATGAAAAAATATAAGACTAAGGTGTCATGAAATACTATATTGGTATTGATGGCACCTTATTTTATTTATACATAAAGTTAGAAATTTTAGTGTTAATGAGAAAGATTTGATTAAAGTTTTGTGTAATATCTAGATAAGTGGGGTAAAGCTAGATGTATTAAAGAATCAAAAAATTCAATTTAGGGCAAAATAAATTTCTAAATAGATAAATTTTCATTTAGCATTTTACTCATATGCTTCTAGAAAAGAGCTGCAAAGAATTTCTTGTGAAAATTTAATAAAATATTTTAATGGCAAGTTAAAAGAGGTAAATATAATAATTAATGTTTAAAATTATATTATAAAAGAAAAGAGGATATAAAAATGAGAAAAGGAATATTAAAAGAAATTGGTATAATTGCTTTAATAGGAACTCTGTTCATATCTGTTGTAGGGTGTGGAGGAAAGAAAAAAGAATCAGAAGAAACTTTAGATAAAATTAAAGATAACAAAAAAGTAGTTGTAGGATTAAGTGCAGATTATGCACCATATGAGTTTCATGCCGTTATAGATGGCCAAGATAAAGTAGTTGGGTTTGATATAGATTTGGCTAATGAAGTTGCAAAAGATATAGGAGTTGATTTAGGAATTAAGGAAATGGAATTTGATCCATTAATAGGAGCTCTTAAAGCTGGACAAATTGATATGATTATTTCGGGTATGAATCCTGATGAAGAGAGAAAAAAACAAATAGATTTTTCAGATATATATTATGAATCTAAACATGCAGTGTTGGTTAAATCTGGGGATAAAGAGAAATATAAAAAGGTTGAAGATTTAGATGGCAAAAAAATAGGGGCTCAATTAGGCTCAACTCAAGAAAAAATAGCACAAGAAAAAGTTAAAAATGCAGAATTGCATCAGTTAGCTAATGTTAATAACTTAGTCCTTGAATTAAAGACAGGAAAGGTAGATGCTTTAATCACAGAAGAACCAGTAGGAAATATGGCCATAAAGTCAAATCCAGAACTAGTACTTTCTGATATTAAATTTGAAGATGAAGGTGGAGGAAATGCCATAGGAATAAGAAAAAATTCATCAAAACTTTTAGAATCTATAAATAAAACTATAAAGAGGCTTAAAGATTCAGGTGAATTAGATAAATTTATAATTAATGCAAATGATTTAGCAGCAAAGAATCAAGATAATTCTTAAGTTAAAGCTTTAATAGAGGAGATAATGATGTTTGATTTTGATTTTTTAGAAAAATACTTTGGAAAGTTGTATGATTGAAAATATTCTAGAAGAATTATTGATTTCTTATATAAGGTATTGTAAATGATATTGACTTAAAGTTAACTTTAAGGTGTAAAATTATAATAAATATAATTTTTGTCTAGAAGGAGTATGTAGTTATGGAAAATTTTTATTATTCAATACCAACTAAAATTTATTTTGGTAAAGGTGAAATAGAGAAGCTTGGGAGTTCTATAAAGGAATATGGAAAAAAAGCGCTTATAGTTTATGGTGGTGGAAGTATAAAGAAAATAGGTTTATATGATAAGATGATTGAAATTTTAAAAAATAGTGATGTATCTTATATGGAACTTTCAGGTATAGATCCAAACCCAAGAATAGAATCAGTAAGGGAAGGGGTAAAACTTTGCAAAGAAAATAATATTGAAGTAGTTTTAGCTGTAGGTGGAGGTAGCACTATAGACTGTGCTAAAGTTATTGCAGCAGGAGCTTATTATGAAAATGATCCATGGGATATAGTTAAAAATCCAAGAAAAATTAGAAATGCATTGCCTTTAGTTACTATATTAACTTTAGCTGCAACAGGTTCAGAAATGAATAAGAATGCAGTAATTAGTAATATGAGCATTAATGAAAAGATAGGTACAGCAAGTGAATTAATGAAGCCAAAGGTGTCTATTCTAGATCCAGAGTATACATATTCAGTGTCAAAATATCAAACGGCAGCAGGTACAGCAGATATAATGAGTCATATTTTTGAAAGTTACTTTACACATACAAATGCTGTGGATATTCAAGATAGTATAGCAGAAGGTTTATTAAAATCCTGTATAAAGTATGGCAAAATTGCTGTAGAAGATTCAACTAATTATGATGCAAGAGCAAATTTAATGTGGGCATCAAGTTTGGCTATAAATGGAATGATATCACTTGGAACTAAGAATATAGGTTGGACAGCTCATCCTATGGAACATGAATTGAGTGCATTTTATGATATAACTCATGGAGTTGGATTAGCAATTTTAACTCCACATTTAATGAAATATTCATTGAATGATGCTACAGTAGATAAATTAGCTCAATATGGGGTTAATGTATGGGGAATAGATAAGAATTTAGATAAATATGAAATAGCTAATAAAGCAATAGAAGAAACATCAAAGTTCTTTAAGAGTCTTGGGATTCCTATGACATTAAGAGAAGTTGGGATAAATGAAGAAAAATTTGAAGTGATGGCACAAAAGGTAACTAAAAGAGGAAAACTTGGAACCTTCCATCCTTTAAGTACTGAAGATGTAGTTAATGTATATAAATTAGCATTATAATTTATATACAAAAAATGGGAAAAAAGTTATTTACTATTAGATTATGATGTTGTATAATTACTAAGTGCGATTGAGATAAGTAAAGGGTAAACTCAATTGAATACGGGTATATAGGAGAAAATTTATGAGAGTAAAAATGGAAAGACAAAGTGTCTCCACTAAGGATGACAGAAGTGCACCTAATAGTGAGTTTATTGAAATTATGAATAACTGTAAATTAAAAGACTTTGTAAAAATTTTAATTGAAAGTTATTGCCCTAAAGTTAAAAAAGATAGGGCTGTGTGGGTATTATGGGATAGGCATAAAGCATTAGCAGTATTTGACAGTGTAAATGCTTATTCAAAATTTTTCTATAGTGAAGATTTACCATTAAATGAGGTTATTAAAGATGCAGAGAATGCAGATATGTATCTTTACTATAGAGAAGAAGAAAAATTAGGGCATGTATTTGATGAACTCAGAGAAGAATTAATAGGTTAAAGAAATTTAATGTGGCTGTATCAGTTTTTGATACAGCCTTATTTTTATTTTGGTAGGCTATATAAGAGTTTAGCCCATGATATATATTTATTTTGTAGATAATTACGATAAAGAAGCTGATGTTGAAATATTACTTCTAAGTGATCAATATTGTCAATATTACCCATGTAGTTCCAAACTCCGATTTGGGGATTACCATTATAATTTACTATTTTATCAGTAGATCCTTCATGTGGAGCAATAGCCGATATAAGAGGAACTAAACCATCATTCTCCCACCAACTTGAATCAACTTTTACTTTATTAGGTTCATCTTGAGTATATCTTCCCATAGCTATTGAACTTTTAATCATAAGAGGATGCATATTTATATTAGGAATTTGATAATTACTAAATAAATCTTTATGTGTATTTGAACAAGATATAGAGAAATAGTATATATCATTTAATGCAGGTACTTTAATATTAAATTCTTTAGCACCTTCTAAAGATAAATCCCAAATACTTAAGTCCTTTGTATCTTTCCATATGTTACTTTTAAATACTCTGTTTATATAATTATCTAAAGATTCATTTGAATTCTTTTTAAGTCCCCATTGATCTAGTCTTAAATCAAAGTTTGCAGTAGTTGATGAATTTAATCCAGCATTTGCAGCTATAGCAGCAAAAAATTGATGAACATAAGGTTCAAAATTATCTTGCATTTCAGCTTCTGTACTACCATCATGAGGAGTGCAAAGTGTTGTTATACTGTCAATCCAATGTTTGTTTCCTGTAAATAAGGGGCTTGTTTTACCTCCAGTAGCATTTATTTCATCTTGATCACCTTGTTCAAGTAACTTAGCCAATAGTCTGCTAGTTTGTCCACCCATACTATGTCCAAATAGATGAATTTTTTGTAATTCATTTTTAGCTGAGTATTCTCCAAGTTGAGGGTATACCCCAGAATATGTTCTCCCATAACGAGCATGTCCATGTTTTTTTGAATGAGCTTCACCATAGTCAACAGTACCACCTTTTAAATAGGCATATAATTCACAAGCTCTATCCCAATTACTGGAAATGGGTCCTATAGTTGGAGTAAATACAGTATATCCTTTGTCATTTAGTAATTCTTTTAAACTTGTATTACCTCCCCAGTAATTTTCATTGAACATTTCTGTATTTCCCCAACCACAAAGACCATGAACCATTACAATAGGGTAATTATTGTTTAAATTAGGCAAATTATTATTAGTAGTAGTTGATGATTTATTATCTGAATTTGTTGTAGCTAGTGTATTAAGTGGCATAGCAAAAATTATAAATAAGCTTAACAAAAACGAAACAAATATCTTTTTAATATTTTTCATAAGAACCTCCTATAATACTAGATATTGTACGTACAGTTTTAGTTTAATTTAGTTTACATAATATGTCAAAGATAAAAATAATGACTATTGGTCATGTGGTTGAAGTATCTTAATATATATAGAAATTCTTAAAGATTTCATGAAAATTTATAAAGTACACAAAATGTAGATATTCATATAATATAATAGAATAATTTTGGGAGCAGATTAATGTTTAATGAAAGAAAATACGTAATCTCATCTATCGAGTTACATTTATTTTTTTTAAGAATTATGAAAGAACATGCCATTTTCTTAGAAATTGCATTTACACCAAAGAACTTAAAACTTGCAAAGGAAGCTGACAATTATAAAATACAATTTGAAAAAAATTTATCAGAAACTTTAAGATTAAGTAGGGGTATGATAAGAGAAAGTTTTTTAGAGTCTGGAGAAATGGTAACAAATTATACATTAGATGCTGAAAAGAAAACTGAATATTATACTGGAATTATGATAAATCAGAGAATTACTGGGGAAGAATCTAAATTAGAATGTGGTAGCAATCCACATATTCGTAATCAGACCATTAGAAATATTAAACAATTAAATAGAAATATTTATAGACTTTTAGATGAATTTTTAGACTTTAAGGGAAAAATACTAAATGAAGTTCTAGATTTCAATATATTTACAACCAATTACCCATCATTAATTAAACATATAATACATGAAGCTAATGAATATAAGGCCAGTATAATAGAGATAGAAGATGATAGTGACATGGATTATGAGGATATTAAAGAAAATGAAGTTTTTTGGGATGAAATTATGATGGAGCATGCAGAAACCATTAGAGGTTTATTAGATCCTTCAGAAAAAGAACTATTTAAAATAACAAATATTTTTGCAGAGAATTTTGACTATCTTTTTAAAAATGTAAAAGATGTTACTGGAATCAATTTACTAGGAATTACAAATGAAAATTTAAATGAGACTTTGAAATTTAAAGAATTTAAGGAAACTGGAACCAAGGGGATTTTGGATGGAAAGATTGAATCTATTATTTTACCACTTCTTGCAGATCATGTATTAAGGGAAGCAAATCATTTTATAAGAATATTAAAAAATTATAGAAAAAAATTAAATAAAAATAACTTATAAAGAATGGAAATCTACTTTTCTCTAACATCTTTAAAAATAAATAAAGATGTTAGAGTTTTCTTTTTTTTACCAAGGATAAATAAGTTACGAAAATAAAATACTATTAAGGTTAGGAGGTGATTTTTATGAGATTAGCACCACATGAAGCACTTGAAGCTCGTGAATTTATAAGTCAAGAAATGTTAGGAATTAAAAAGATAAGTGCAAATATAAATATGGTTAATGATAGTGAATTAAAAAACTTTATGCAAGATAGCATTGCATCAAAGAAGACTGCACTTAAAAACATCCAATCTGTATTGGGAAATAAATAGCAAAAGAGGTGAACAAAATGAATCAAAGTACTACTTTAACAGAAAAAGATGTTGCTATGGATTTATTAACAAGTTCAAAGGCAACAGTAACATCTTTAGCAAAGGCAATAACAGAAACTACAAATCCTGAGTTAAGAGATACTTTTAGAAATCAATTAACTGCATGTGTTAATTCACATTGTAGATTATCTGATATAGCAGTAAGTAAAGGTTGGTATGATGCATATGCAACTCCTGAGCAACAATTGCAAAAAGACTTATCAGAAATAAATTCAATAACTCAATAAAATATTAACTTTTATGTTAGAATTAAAAACTGATAACATAATTAGGAGGATAAGTACATGGAAGAAAAAGGTAAATTAACACCTCATGAAATAATTGAACTTAGAGAATTATTGGATAGTAATGTTGTTGGAGCTAAAAAAATACAAGATTCAATGTCTAAGGTTAATGATGATGAATTAGAATCATTTATGGAAAAATGCTTAGATAGTAAAAAAGAAAATATAAGTACCATAGAAAACTTTATTAAAAATAATTTTAGTATTCAATAGAGGTGATAGAATTGTCATTTTTAGATAAACTACTTGGAAGCGATAACAATCTAACAGAAAAAGAGATTGCACAAGATATGATAAAGGATTCAAAATTTGGAGTTACTTCTTTAACTTCAGCTGCAGCAGAGGCTACAAATCCAGAGTTAAGGGAAATCTTAAAAAATCAATTAGATAATGCAGTAAATGAACATTTTGAGTTAACTGATATTTTAATTAGCAAAGAATGGTATTCAGTATATGATGATCCAACTGAACAATTAAGAAAAGAATATGAAGAAGCAAAAGGGATATTATAAAAAGATTTTGGTTATGTGATAAAAGTCCCAATTCAAATAATGTTATTTGAATTGGGACTTAACATTAATTTTATTTGCAATAAATATCACTGGGTTTAGCGATATCTTGTACATGCATCAAAGCTTCACCAAATCTCTGATAGTGTACAACTTCTCTTTCTCTTAAAAATCCTAAAATCTCTTTTATATCTGGGTCATCAGTTAAATTAATAAGCCATTCGTAAGTGACTCTTGCTTTTTGTTCTGCAGCCATATCTTCATGAAGATCTGCAATAGGATCCCCTTTAGCTTGGATGTAAGTAGCAGTCCAAGGATTTCCAGTAGCATCAGTATAAAATAATGCTTTACCATGATCAGCATAGTGGCCAGCTAATCCAGCTTTCTTTATTTCATCAATAGAAGCATTCTCCATTAACTGGTAAACCATGGTTGCTATAATTTCAACATGAGCCATTTCTTCTGTACCAATATCTGTCAATAAACCCTTTGATCTATTGGTTGGCATGGTATATCTTTGGTCTAAATATCTAAGTGCAGCACTTAATTCTCCATCAGGTCCACCGTATTGGGTTACTAAAAGTTTAGCCATATTAAGATCTGAACTTTTAAGGTTAACAGGATGTTGCAAAGTTTTAACGTAATACCACATTGTTATTTACCTCCTTTACGATTTTCCCATGGCCAAGGTGTATTAATCCAAGCTTCAGGGTTTTCAATATAAGCTGAACCAAAATTAGATAATGGGCCATATGCTTGCTCATATTCGCAAATGAGTTTTTCTAGCTTATCTGAAACAAATTTATAGTCATCTGTAGCTTTTTTACATCCAGGAAAGTTATCTAAATAAAGATTAAGATCTACAGCAAAAAATAACAGTTTTCTAATTTTGTTTAGATGTTCATGTGGGCTCATAAAGTACACCCCCTAATATATTTAACTTCACAGTAAGGGCTATAAAGGCTTTTAAATATTGTTCCAGCAGCAAAAGCATCATTTATATTAAATAAGTCTTCATATGGATGAATACAAATATTTGCTTTAGCATACATTTCAGGGTCAAATACTTTATAAGATTCACAGCAATTTTTCTTGGTGCTAGGACAGATGGTATTGCAAGAAACATCATAAGGATCATTAATACAATCTTGACAGTTAATACATTTATCGTCTCTTTGATAGTACATAATTATATTTCCTTTCGTTTTTCGTACCTACAAAATCATATTATGTATAAATTAAAGGAATTGTGAATAGAAATGGAACTAATTATGCAATAATAATATGAGAGATGTTATGTTTTGGCAAATTAAAGGATATAATGGAATGTATAGTGATCTGTAAAAAGTAAAATTAGTAAGGGGGAGATAGTGTGAGAGTTCTTAAAGAAGAATTTTATGGTAGAAAGACATTGTTAGTAGCAGAAGAATTATTAGGGAAATATTTAATACATAAAGTAGATGGAAAATATATAGGTGGAAAAATAGTAGAGACTGAAGGATATTTAGGAGTTAATGATAAAGGGGCACATGTATATGGTGGAAAAAAGACAGATAGGGTTATGCCATTATATGGCCAAGAAGGTACAGCATATATTTATCAAATTTATGGATTATATTATTGTTTAAATGCCATTACAGAAAAGAAAGGAGAACCTCAAGGTGTGTTGATAAGAGCTATTGAACCGTTATTTGGGCTAGATTTTATGTCACAAAGAAGGACAAAAAAAAATTATAATGAATTAAGTAAAAAAGAAATAAGAAATTTAACATCAGGGCCTTCAAAATTATGTTTAGCTTTAGATATAGATAAGAGATTAAATAATATACTATTATGGGATAAAGAATTATTTATTGTGGATAAAGATGAAGAGATTAAAAAACTTTTAGAAAGAGAAGAAGATAAAACAGGAGATGTAGTAAAAAGTAAGAGAATTGGAATTGAATATGCGGAAGAAGCAAAAGACTTTTTATATAGATTTTATTATATAGATAATGGTTTCGTTTCTAAAAAGGATAAAATAATAAAATGAAAAGGTAAGGAGTGAAAATAATCTTCAAATTCTATGGAAGATAGGAATAAAATTGTTTTTATATAGTAGATTATTATGAAACTATAAATTTAGGACGTGGATTTATGGATGAAGATCTTTTAAGTCTCTTCATGTATTTAGATGAAGGTCTAGTTAAAAATTTATCCTCTTTATTTTTAAGTGGATATATTGAGGTTAGAACAACAAGACTTGTTCAGGATAAGACCATAACAGGAAGAGCTGGAATAGATAGCCGTGAACGTATTTTTGGTGAGGATAGATTTACTGAGGATGATAGGCAAGGATATAAAACTAATAATTGTGTAAATGTTGAGCAAACTGACAATGGAAATAGTACTTCTGCTGGAGTGGAAAATAGAGATTTTGTAAGGGTAGAGGAAGAACTTAAAAAAATTTATACAACTTTTTCATTCCATAGACAAGTGATTAGTAGCTTGAATAAATCTAATGCTATAAAAAATTTTAATAATAAAACAATAAATGAAGGTGATTTATCAGAAGGAGATTATGTTCAAATTAGAGGAAAGTTAACTACAGAATCAGTGAACTCTTATTTAGATTCACTTTTAACAGTATTTAATTGTTTTGGATGTGATTCTTTAAATAAGATGATTAGTTCTAGAAATAATCAGATTATGAATTTTACTGCGATGAATTCACTTATTGGACATTTAAATGATATCCTAAGCAAAAATTCTACAAAAGATATGATTTTAACTTGTGGAGATACACCTGTCGTCATTAATGTTAATGAAAATTTTTTTATGAACAATAATGCATATATATATGATAGAGTTGATTGTCCTTGTACTGTATTTGGTAAAGTAATAAGTGTTGCACCTAATGGTAAATGTGTTAGCTTGCTTAGGAAAACAGCACAACATGATTATTATGAAAGTGTCTTAAATAGTTGCACATCTTATTGTAATCTTTTAAACTCAAATGGAATTATAATGCCTAAAATGCCAAGATTAAAATGTGAAGGTGTTTCTGTTGTTGTTGTGCCAATAAGTATTTGTATGTGAGTAATAGTGACAGCTTCTTTTGAGAAACTGTCACTAAAACAAAAAAATATTTGACAAATTTGAATAATTTATATAAAATTGATTTAAATTAATAAATGCAGAGAAGAGGAATAGTAATAATAGGAACTTTTTAGAGAGACTATGTATGGCTGAGAATAGTTATGGGAATATTATGAATGGAGCCTTGGAGCATAATAAGAGTAAAGTAGGGCTAGTGCCAAGAAGGGTGGAACCGCGGAAATTTTTTCGTCCCTTTGTTTGGTATAGGCTTTTTTTATTTTATAAAAATTTTAATTTAGGAGTTGGTGTTATGAAATCTATATTAACAGTAATAGGGAAAGATCAAGTTGGAATTATAGCAGGTATAAGTAGTGAATTACAAAAGTTTAATATTAATATTTTAAATGTTACACAAACAATAATGGATGAATATTTCACAATGATTATGCTTTTAGATCAAACAAATGCAAATGTAAATATTGAAGAAGTAAAAAATGGTTTAATAGCAAAAGGAAAAGAATTAAAAGTAGATGTAAAGATACAAAGAGAAGAAATATTTAATTCAATGCATTCACTATAAGAAAAAAAGGGGGCAAACAATGTACACAAATATTACACCACAAAATGTATTAGAAACAATAAAAATGATAGAAGAAGAAAATTTGGATATTAGAACCATAACAATGGGGATATCTTTATTAGATTGTATAGATCCAGATGGGGATAAGGCTAGAGAAAAAATATATAATAAGATTATGTCTTCAGCTGAAAATTTAGTTAAGGTTGGAAGAGAAATCGAAAATGAATTTGGAATTCCTATAGTTAATAAAAGAGTTTCGGTAACACCAATTTCTATAATTGGAGGAGCAACCAATGAAGATAATTATGTAGAATTTGCAAAAACTTTAGATAGAGCAGCAAATGAACTTGGAATAGATTTTATTGGAGGCTTTTCTGCACTAGTACATAAAGGATGCACAAAGGGTGATAAAATACTTATCAAGTCAATCCCAGAAGCATTAGCAGTTACACAAAAGGTATGTTCTTCTATAAATGTTGGATCTTCAAAGTGTGGAATCAACATGAATGCTGTAAGAACTATGGGAGAAATAATAAAAGAAACAGCAGAGCTTACTAAGGATAAGCATGGATTTGGTTGTGCGAAGTTAGTTGTATTTGCAAATGCTGTTGAAGATAATCCATTTATGGCAGGAGCTTTCCATGGAGTAGGAGAAGCTGATAGGGTAATAAATGTTGGAGTTAGTGGTCCAGGAGTAGTACAAAGAGCTCTTGAAAAAGTTAGAGGGGAATCTTTTGATGTAGTTGCAGACACCATAAAAAACACTGCATTTAAGATAACTAGAATGGGGCAATTAGTAGCTAAAGAGGCTTCAAGACGATTAGATATTCCATTTGGTATTGTTGACCTTTCTTTAGCGCCAACTCCAGCAGTTGGAGATTCAGTAGCACATATATTAGAGGAAATAGGACTTGAATGTGTAGGAACTCATGGAACAACTGCAGCTTTAGCTTTATTAAATGATGCAGTTAAAAAAGGTGGAGTTATGGCTTGTAGTCATGTTGGAGGTTTAAGTGGTGCTTTCATTCCAGTATCTGAAGATGCAGGGATGATAGATGCAGTTATAAATGGGTCTCTTAATTTAGAAAAACTTGAAGCTATGACAGCTGTTTGTTCTGTTGGACTTGATATGATTGCAATACCAGGAAATACTAAAGCTTCAACAATAGCAGCTATGATAGCTGATGAAGCAGCTATCGGAGTTATTAATAATAAGACAACTGCTGTTAGAATAATACCAGCTATAGGTCTAGAAGTTGGAGATATGGTTGAATTTGGGGGACTTCTTGGAAGAGCTCCAGTTATGAAAATTAATGAAAATTCTTCTGAATTATTTGCAGCAAGAGGTGGAAGAATACCGGCACCAATTCATTCATTTAAAAATTAGAATAGTAATTTATAAAAAGATGATGCAAACTAACTTTTAGATAGTTTGCATCATCTTTTTTATTGCAAAAATTTTGTTACACTCAATGTATTAATTAAGAAAAACTGGAAAATAATAATTGAAATAAATGGCATTTAGAGTATAATTAAGTATATAATTCTAAAATAGGGGGAGATTACAATTATAAAGAAATATTTAAAGCCATTTATAATAAGAAATAAAATAAAATGTGTAACATATTGCTTATCAATAGTAATTTCATTTATTTTAGGAATTTGTGTATCAAAATTAAGTGAAAAAGGATTTGTAATTAAAGGCGGAGTAAATTTAATTACTATTTTTGCTTTGTTATCAATTATAGTATCTATAATATATTCATTAATTTATGATTATATGGAAAATTTAAATATAAACTTGAAGAAGTATAAATATCTATTTATAAATATAGATTTTTTTTTGTTTATATATTTTTATAGGGCAAATTATGAAAATATTATAGGTTCAATTGAAAAAACTCCAAGTTGGATTTCTAAAACAACTTTTGTATTTCTAATGTATTTCTCAATTTTTTTAGTTATTAATATAATAGTTATTGGAATAGTATCAAGAAGTATAAAGATGTTAAAAATAAGTACAAATTCAGTTGAGGTTCAATTTGAAGATAAGATTAAAATAATAGAGGGATTAAATGATATTTCATCTCTAACAAGCAGTATTACTGTGAGTAATGCAAAATTAATAGATGCTATGGATAATATTGTTAGGGCTAAATTTTATGATATTGATCTTAGCAAAGAGTATGATATAGATATATTTTTTGACTTTTATTCTGAGATAGTTACAACATTATTTTCAGAGACTATGGAGAATGTTAATGCAAGAGTTATATGTAATGATGAAGAAAATGAACTTAAATCTATTGTAGATGAGGTTGATTGTAGTATAATAGTAAAAGCAAATACTTTAGATAAAATTATTTCAGGCCATATTGTAAGATTAAGTAATTATTTGTTTGTACCAGTTTCTATGGAATTAATTGAGACAAATGCTATTGTTATAGTTTCTTTTGATAAAGAAGAAAATTGTATCACTTATTTTGGAAACATAATTTATGCTTTAATTAAATATACTGATACAGTAATCACAAATGTGCTAAGTGATAAAGCTTTGCAAGAGCTAGATGAATACATCAGCAATTTATAGGAAGGGAGATAGCTATATGAGTTCTAAGGTTACGCTAGGTAGAAAATATAAAAACCTCTCAAAGGTTCTTGGGGATGAAAATCAAAAAGAGGTAATTGATGTTCCTCAGATATCTATCACTGAAATCTTAAAAGATACTTTAAGAAAAGAAGCAATTAGCAATAATGATAGATTCGATAGAATAAAAAAAGAAATAATTACAGGAACTAAGTAACTTTTTTAAGACTTTTTAATAGTATAAATGAGAAACAGTTATTTGGAGTAGTTAGTTGATTAAAATAAAGATAAAGAATAGAGATATAGAAAAATTTGAACCACTTACAATTAAGCCTGCTAAATTAGATTTATATAAAGAGGTTAGGCGATTTATACATCTAAAAAGTAAAGAAAAATAGATACATAAAAATGTAAAGTATGAAGTGTATATAAATAAAAGTTTTAGGAGTAGGTTTACATGACCTACTCTTTTGTGTATAAATTATTTAAGAGAAATATTATCATAAAGGAGGAAATATACACATGACAAAAATGATTTCTTGGAATGTAAATGGGTTAAGAGCAATTGTGACAAAGGGATTTAAGGATATCTTTAATTCTTTAGATGCAGATATATTTTGTCTTCAAGAAACTAAATTACAAGAAGGGCAAATAGATTTAGATTTACCTGGATATCACGGTTATTGGAATTATGCAGAGAAGAAAGGTTATTCAGGCACAGCCATTTTTACTAAAATTCAACCATTGAATGTAACTTTAGGAATTGGAATAGAGGAGCACGATAAGGAAGGGAGGGTTATAACATTAGAGTTTGATGATTACTATGTAGTAACAGTATATACTCCTAATTCTCAAAATGAACTAGCAAGACTTCCTTATAGAATGAAGTGGGAAGATGATTTTAAAAACTATTTAAATAAACTAGAAGAAAATAAACCTGTTATAGTATGTGGAGATTTAAATGTAGCTCATAAAGAAATAGATTTAAAAAATCCTAATAATAATAGAAAAAATGCAGGATTTACTGATGAAGAAAGAGAAAAACTTACAGTGTTATTAAATGATAGTTTTATAGATACCTTTAGATATTTTTATCCTGAACAAGAAGGAATTTATTCATGGTGGTCATATAGATTCAATGCAAGAAAGAATAATGCAGGATGGAGAATTGACTATTTCTTAGTTTCAAAATCTTTAGAGAATAGGCTTGTAGATACCAAAATACATACAGATATTTTAGGGTCAGACCATTGCCCTGTAGAGTTAATAATTGAATAGACTTTTAATAAGAAAAAATGTTATAATTTAATTCAGGATATTTTATGATAGGAGTGACAAAATTAATGGCTAACATGTCAATTGTTAATATGGTAATTTGTGCCTGTCTGATTTTATTTACATTAATTGAAGTAGTTTCATTACTTAGGGCAATGAATAAGAAAAAAGGAATGCAAGTATTTATTCACTTATTAGGAGTAGCAGCTACATCATTGATATCTTATTCTGTAATAAAAGTTATTTTTGGGGATAAGTTAGATTCAAGTACATTAGTAATGGCTACCGCAGGAATTTCAATTGTATTTTTTATTTTAAATGGATTTAATTCTTTATTTGTAGTGAAAAAGAAAAAAATTAAATTATAAGTTTAAATTAAGTGTACTCTTTTAAATTTTTAAATGAGTGCATTTTTATTGTAGTTCAAATTAGAGGTGACATAATGATAAAAATAAAACTTGAAAAAAACAAAAGAGATGATTTTTTAGTAAAGTTAAAAGTAGAGGATGACCTTATAGATAAGTATAGGGTATTAAAAAGGGTAATTTTTGAAAGTAAAAAAATAAAAGGGGAATATAATTATAGAATGCCAGAAAGATTTCTTTCAATAATACTTAAGAGCATTCCAAAAGAAGCTATTAATATAGATGAAAAATCCATATTCAGTTATTTAGAATTTTCTGATAGTTATGATGAAAAATATTATTATGCATTGCAGGCAAGTGCAAGATATATGAAGAAGTGGAGAGAAGAAGGATGTCCTGTGATATATAAAGTTAACATAGAAAAAGAAACAGCATCAATTACAAAGGAAATAGCTTTTAAGAGAATAGATAAAGTTATTTGATTTTAGCTGAAAAATTAATTATTTCTGTTATAATTTTATTAATATACTTTCTAATATTAATAATGTAGCATTTTAAGTAGATATTTAAGGAAAATGTATATTTTATAAAAAGAATTTATGATATCTTTGTGTAAAGATATATTTATTATAGATTAAAAGGAGTAATTAAAATGAATTTAGTTACAATAGAAAATATAAATAAAAGTTATAGTGAAAAAGTATTATTAAAGAATATAAACTTTTCAATAAATGAAGGAGACAAGATTGGAATCATTGGTATAAATGGAGCTGGAAAGTCAACTTTATTAAAGATTATAGCAGGCAAAGATGAGTTCTTTGAAGGTAATTTAATAATAAATAAAAATACTAGAGTAGAGTATTTAGATCAAAATCCTGATTTTGATGAAGAAGCTACAGTAATAGAGCAAGTTTTTAGGGCAGATACTAGAGAACTAAAGCTTCTGATGGAGTATGAACAAATTTTAGATAAATTGCATACAAATAATACAGAGGAATTAAATAATAAGTTATTGAAATTACAAGTTGAAATAGATAATCTTAATCTTTGGGATTTGGAAAGCGAAGCAAAAAGTATATTAAACAAGCTAGGAATAACAAATTACGAAGAGAAAATGAAAAATTTATCTGGAGGACAAAAAAAGAGGGTTGCATTAGCTTCAGCACTCATAACTCCTTGTGATTTACTTATACTAGATGAGCCAACTAACCATTTAGATTCTGATTCTATTGAATGGCTTGAAGAATATTTAAACTCTACAAAGGTTGCACTTTTAATGATTACTCATGATAGATATTTTTTAGATAGGGTATCTAATAGAACTATTGAATTGGATAGGGGAAATCTATATAGCTATGATGGTAATTATACAAGTTTTCTAGAAAAGAAAATGGAGAGAGTAGAAAGAGAAGAATCAGAAGAGCAAAAAAGACAATCCTTGATTAAAAAGGAATTGAAGTGGGTAAGAAGAGGAGCTAAAGCAAGAACTACAAAGCAAAAGGCACGGCTTCAAAGATTTGATGAATTAGTAAACAGAGAATATATTAAACCAGAAACAGATGTTGAGATGGACTTTGTAGGAACTAGGCTTGGCAAAAAAATAATTGAAATCAGTGGATTAAATAAATCTTATGATGACAAAACTTTAATTAGAGATTTTAATTATATTTTCACAAAAGAGGACAGAATAGGAATAATAGGTCCAAATGGTGTAGGAAAATCTACCTTTATAAATATATTAAGAGGAAAAATTCAAAGTGATAGTGGAATTGTTGATATAGGTGAAACTGTAAAGATAGGCTGTTTTGCTCAGGATGATAAAGAAATGGACATGAACATGAGAGTTATAGACTACGTTCGTGAAGGTGGAGAATACATACCAGTTAGTGATGGAAGTAAGATAACTGCATCAACAATGTGTGAAAGATTCTTATTTGATGGAAGTATGCAATATACAAAAATTGAAAAACTTTCAGGTGGAGAAAGAAGGAGACTATATCTTTTAAGAATATTAATGGAAGCTCCAAATGTTCTATTATTAGATGAGCCTACCAATGATTTAGATATTAACACTTTAAATATATTAGAAGATTTTTTAGATAGCTTTATAGGCGTTGTTGTTGTTGTATCACATGATAGATACTTTTTAGATAGAATATGTAATAAAATATTTTCTTATGAAGACAAAGGAAATATTAAAGCATATAATGGAAATTATAGTGACTATCAAATTTCTGTGGAATTAGAAAAAAATTCTGTGGAAACTGAAGAAAAAAAATCTGAAAAGCAAGGAAATAAAAGAACAAAAGAGAGAGAGAATAAACCTAAATTCTCATTTAAAGAGTCTAAGGAATATGAAGAAATTCCAGAAATAATAGAATCTTTAGAAAATAAGATTTCTAATATAGAAAAGGAAATGGCTAAAAACTCAGCATCTTATGGTAAACTTCAAGAACTTATGGAAGAAAAGGAAAACATAGAAGAAGCGCTATTAGAAAAATATGAAAGATATGAGTACCTAGAGAATTTAGCATTAAAAATAGAAGAATATAAAAATAATAAATAGAGAAATAGGTGATCTTAGTTGGAGCTCCATGTGATAATTAAAGGAAAAAAAGAACCAATAATTTTTAAAGGTGATAGAATAGATGTATTAGATTTTGAAATGCAAGGAGTAAAATATAAACAGATAAGGTTTTTTAGAAAAGGATTTTCAAAATCAGAATATATCCAAGATAACTTAATAACAAAGCTGAAGGAAGTAAATAATTAACATAATTTTTTATGTGTACTTAATGTAGAAAAATTTACATATACATATATTAAAAAGATACATACAGCTTATTTTTTTATATTAAGTATCTTGGTAAAGACACCTACAGCAAAGTAAACTAAAGGTGTCTTGTCTATTTTGTAGAAAAGGAGGTAGTGCTTTGGGGTTTGAATTTTTAGATTCTTTAAAGAAGGATATATTTTATTCTGATAAAGAATTATATGATGACTTAGAAGAATATTCATTAATTGAAGATGCAAAACAAAACAATTTATTGAATTTCTATGCAAAAGCAGGTTTCCTTAGAGGAGAAAAAGAAGATGAAATAATTAACTTATTTATGGCAGCATATGATGAGAATCCACTCTCAGCAATGAAATTATTATTTTATGTAAGAGATAAAGAAGAAGGTCTTGGAGAAAGAAGAATTTTTAGAGTGATATTAAATCATCTAGCAAAAATAAAAAGTTCATATTTAGCAGCTAATATTGATTTAATTCCTATCTATGGTAGATGGGATGATTTATATAGTCTTTTTGACACTGAATTTCAATATGAAGCTATTAATATAATTCGTGAACAAATAGAAATTGATTTAAAATCAGAAAATCCTTCAACTTTAAGTAAATGGTTAAAATCAGAAAATGCATCTTCTCAGAGGACAAAAGAACTAGCTAGAAAAACAAGAATTGCTTTGGATTTATCTTCAAAGGAATATAGAGTATTACTTTCTCATCTTAGGAAGAGAGTTAATATAGTAGAGGATACTATAAGTAAAGGAAATTGGGATGAAGTTAAATATGAAGATTTAAGTTCTAGTGCTATACGTAAGTATAATAAAGCTTTTTTAAAGCATGATAAAGAACGATATATTGAATATTTAAATAAAATACAAGATGAAAAAGTAGTAGAAGAACAAATAGATGAAAATAAGGATGAGTTATATCCATACGATATAATTAATCATATAATTAATGATGCAACTGAATATAGTAAAGTGTATTATTCTGAAAGATGGAATGAAATTCCTACATTTACTAATAGTCAGTATGGAGATACTTTGGTTTGTTTAGGTTTATCAAGTAAATCTGTAAATAAGAATTTAAAACCAGCTATATATTATGGTGGAATTGGAACCTCATTATATTTACTAGATAAAAATAAAGATAAATACAAAAATTATGTTATAACTATGGTGCCAAAGCCTAATTTAGTTAGGGTAAAGGGTGATAAGCTTATATCTAGGATAAAAGATTTAACTGAAAAGTCATTGACAGAAGAGATAAATGTAGATGCTGCTTTAGATTTAATATTATTTGCTGCAATAAAAAATGGAATAAATCAAGAAAATATACCTAGAAGAGTATTATTTATTTTAGATGATAAATGTAAAATAATATTTACTAGTGAAAATAATTCTAATGAAAAAAAATATTTCTTAGATGAAAAAGATTATAGAAAAATTAAAGAAAAATGGTCAAAAAGCGGGTATGAAATACCTAATCTTTGTTTTTGGAAGATTGATAGCTATAGAGAAAATAGTAAAATACTAGAAGATAGTAATGGCTTTCAATATGCTTCTGGATATTCGAATGAAATGTTTAAATTTATTATGAATGGTCAAGATATATCTTCAAGTAATTTGGATGATGAAGTACTTCTAAATATAAGGTATAACAAAGTGTATAATGGAGATTAAATTCTGCTAATACATGTAAGAAAGGATAAATGGGAAAACATGATTTGGAAAATGAAAAAAGGGTATTATAGAATGTATCAAGCTGCATTTAGAACTGCTCTTAAAATGTTAAAATATAAAGAACAAAGTATAATATCTGGAGAAGGAAGTGTAGGTAAGTTACCTTTAGTCCTTAAGGATAGGAATATAGATAATGTTTTAATTGTAACAGGAAAGATAATAACTAGTCTTGGATTATTAGATGAATTAATAGAAGGTTTAAAGGAAAATGACATTAAATATTCTATTTTTAATAATGTGCAAGCAGATCCTATAGTAGAAAATATAGAAGAAGGCTTAAAAGTCTATGAATCAAATGGATGTCAAGGGATAATTGCTTTTGGTGGAGGATCACCAATGGATTGTGCTAAAGTTATTGGAGCCAGGGCTACAAATAAGAACTTACAGGTTAAAGATCTTAGAGGGTATTTAAAAGTAAAAAATCCTATGCCACCTTTCTTTGCAGTTCCAACAACAGCAGGAACAGGGTCAGAAAGTACTATTGCAGCAGTTGTTACAGATTCGACTAATCATGAAAAGTATGCAATTGGTGATCCAAAGCTTATGCCTGAGTGTGCAATACTTGACCCTAAATTAACTATTGCTCTTCCAAAGCATGTTACAGCTGCAACTGGATTAGATGCATTAACTCATGCTGTTGAAGCTTTTATAGGGAATGATGGAACAGAATTTACAGATGAGTATGCTTTAAAATCTATTAAGATGATATTTGAAAATTTAGAATTGGTATATAATGATGGATATAATATAGATGGGCGCAATAATATGCTGTTAGCATCAAATTATGCAGGACTAGCATTTACAAGAGCTTATGTAGGATATGTACACGCTATAGCACATGCTTTAGGTGGGTTGTATAGAATACCTCATGGATTGGCTAATGCTATTTTACTTCCTTATGTTTTGGAATACTATGGGGAATCTGCTTGTGGTAAACTTGCTAAAATAGCTACTTATGTAGGAATAAAAGGAAGTTCTGAGAAAGAGTTAGCTTTTAATATTATTGAAAGAATTAAAGAATTAAATAAGAAATTAGATATTCCAACAGTAGTAAAAGAGTTAGAAGAAAAAGATTTTGATGTAATAGTACATAGAGCATTAAAAGAAGCTAATCCAACTTATCCAGTTCCTAAAATTATGAATAAAGAAGATTGTGTAAGATTGTTGAAGAAGCTTATGAATAAGGAAGAAAATTTAATAGCGTAATTCAATTGTGGACTAAAAAGGCATAGTATAGAGGTTTAAATTCTTTACTATGCCTTAAATTTTTATTCACAAATAGAGCTTTTTATTAGGTTAATTTAAAAAGTTAGGTTATAATGATTATTAGAATAAATGGAGAAATAGGAGATAAAATAATGAGTAAAATATTAGTTTTGGCTGAAAAACCTTCAGTAGGCAGGGAATTAGCTAAAGTTTTAAAATGTAATAATAATAAAGGTAGCTATATAGAGGGAAATAAATATGTAGTAACTTGGGCACTTGGACATTTAGTTGGACTTATGGACCCCGAAGGATATGGAGATTCATACAAAAACTGGAGCATGGAAACACTACCAATGTTACCAAAATACATGAAACTTTCAATTTTGAAAAAGACTACTAAACAATATAATGATGTAAAAAAACAAATGCTTAGAAGTGATATAGATGAAATTATAATAGCTACAGACGCAGGGCGAGAAGGAGAGCTTGTGGCTCGTTGGATTATTGAAAAAGCAGGAGTACATAAAAAATTAAAAAGATTATGGATATCTTCTCAAACAACAAAAGCAATTTTAGATGGATTTAATAATCTAAAAGATGCAAGAGAATATGAAAATTTATTTAAAGCTGCTGTTTGTCGTGCAGAAGCAGACTGGTTAATTGGATTAAATGTAACTAGAGCTTTAACTTGCAAATATAATGCTCAATTATCAGCAGGAAGAGTTCAATCACCTACACTTGCAATGATAGTTGACAGAGAAGAAGAAATCAGAAACTTTAAGCCAGTAGATTATTACAAAATAAATGCAAGTGCAAAAGGTTTTAAATTAAGCTGGGCTGATAGTAAAGGAAATTCTTCAATTTATAATGAAGGAGCTGCAAAATCCCTAGTATCTAAAACTCAAGGAGCAGAGGGTGAGGTAATAGAAGTTACTAAATCTCTTAAAAAGAAATATTCAGCTCCACTATATGATTTAACAGAACTACAAAGAGATGCTAACAAAATATGGGGTTATTCAGCTAAAGAAACATTAAATTATATGCAAAGATTATATGAAAATTATAAACTTTTAACATATCCAAGAACCGACTCAAGATATGTAACAACAGATATAGTTGCAACAATTCCTGATAGACTTAAGGCAATAGGAACTGGGGAGTACAGAGTGTATACGGAACAATTGCTTAGACAAGGTGTTAAGGGAAATAAGAGTTTTGTAGATAATTCTAAGGTTTCTGATCACCATGCTATTATTCCTACAGAAGAAAAGGGAAGTTTAGCTACACTTGGAACAGGGGAAAGAAATATATATAACCTTGTAGTTAAAAGATTTTTAAGTGTAATGTTACCACCTTATGAATATGAACAAACAACAGTTAAGGTTAGTATTAATGGAGAAGTATTCACAGCTAAAGGAAATATTACTAAAGTTAAGGGCTGGAAGAAGTTATATGAAAGAGATTCCATAGACGAAGATGAAAAGGATCAAGAATTACCTACAATTAATAAGGGTGATAAGCTTAAAATAGAATCAGTAAATATGGTGAAGAAACAAACTACACCACCAGCTAGATTTAATGAAGCTACATTATTATCTGCTATGGAAAATCCTCAAAAGTATGTAAGTCTGAATAAAGAAGCATCAAAAACTTTAGGAGAAACAGGAGGACTTGGAACAGTTGCAACTAGAGCTGATATAATAGAAAAGTTATTTAATTCTTTTGTTATAGAAAAGAAGGGAAAAGATATTTACCCAACTTCAAAAGGAAAACAACTAATAGATTTAGTTCCAGAAGATTTAAAATCACCATTACTAACTGCAAAGTGGGAAAAACAATTAGATGATATAGCTAAAGGAAAAGCAAATTCCAATGTATATGTTGAAGACATGAAGAAATATGCTTCAAAGCTTGTTAATGATGTTAAGGGTGGAAAAGCAAAATTTCATCATGATAATCAAACAGGTAAGAAGTGCCCTAACTGTGGTAAGTATTTACTTGAGGTTAATGGTAAGAATGGAAGAATGCTTGTATGCCAAGATAGAGAATGTGGTTATAGAGAAAACTTGGCAAGGCTTACTAATGCTAGATGTCCAGAGTGTAAGAAAAAGTTAGAACTTAGAGGACAAGGAGAAGGTAAAATCTATGTTTGTCCAGGAACTAATTGTAATTTTAGAGAAAAGGCTACTCAATTCGAAAAGAGATTTGATAAGAATGGTAAGGTAGATAAAAGACAAGTTAATAATTATATGAAGAAGCTTAAGAAGGAAGCAGAGCAAGCAGAAGAAAGCCCATTTGCTGCACTTTTGGGTGGGTTTAAGTTTGATGATAAATAAAAAGTAAAGATGTAAGAGTTAGATTATTATTACAAGTAATCTAACTCTTATTTTTCTGAAATATAAAAAAACGATTGATTATATATTTATTTTTGAATAATGGGCCATATAAAATAATATAATTGAGTTAAATCAAGATTATATAGCAACAATCGTTGGAGCATCAAGAATACAAGTTGCTAGAGCTTTTCAAAATTTAAAAGAAAAAAATATAATTAAGACACATAAAAATAGTGTAGAAATATTAAACTTGCTTAAATTAAGTGAGGTGTGTTCTAGCGAAGTTTTAAATGATAAATTTTAATAAATTGTATCTTCTTCTAAGTTTATATGTTTTAATTATGAAGAAATGACCTAGCAATTAAATGCTAGGTATTAGACATGATTTTTTTCAATTCATTAATACTTTCTGTTGGTAAAATATCTATTAATCTGTTTAATCCCATATTAGCTATGAGTGCCATTGCAAGTGTATCTCTAGAATAGCCTTCATCTAGTAATGGGGTGCCTTCAATAAATTCCCATTTACCTTCGTATGGAATATGACATTCCCAATCTTCACATTCTAACAATTGTGGGCTAGAAGTTGGAATTAAATAACTTGGTTTTATTCCAGCAGCTTTTAAAGCTGCTCTATCCAAATCCATTTGCCTATGTAAATCTTTATCTGAATAACCTTGAGCTTGTAATTCTGATATTTGATTTTTATATTTCGTATCTAAATATTTTTTGAATTCTTTTTGTGGCATATTCAACATCATTTCGATTTCGTCTTGTGTCATAATATAATCATACTCCTTGTTATATATAATATAATTGATCATATAACTAAATTAGAAATTATAAAATATCATTAATTCCAATGGGTAATTAAAACTTAAATTTTATAAAGAGATGTTAACTAACCTATACTTTTTATTATACTTTTTTTATATTTAATTAATAGATATCCTCAGTCACATTTTTTGTAGGACTTTTGTCATTTTTATTTTTTGGTAAATGATAAAAAATAGGATAATTAATGTTGTAATTTTGTTAGAATAATTTATTAGTTAGTAAGAGTAGTATTGGATGTTCCACTAAGTGTTTGATTATAAATAATTTGGTTTCCGATTATTGGAATATCTACTGTTATAGTAATGTGTAATGAAATATAATTATTGGGAATATCATAATGAAATTGGCTGATTATAACGCTTACTTTGGGATTATTATTAACAACAATTGAGGTGTTTCCTGAAATATCAATGGGACCGCCTTGAATATGACCTTCCTTTATTCCTGAAAACTTGGAATCATAATTAACTCTGAAGCTACCTGAACTTTCAGTGTAAATAAGGGTTAGTGTTGTCTCAATGTTTTCTTTTGCAAACAAAGCAGCATAAGAATGTTTTTCTGTTTTAGAATCGATAACTTGTGACATAATGAATTCTCCCTTTTATATTTTTATAATACTAATGAAAATTATAAAAATTCTTATTAATGATTAATTATATTCGACTAATCATTAATAAATTCACATCAGTGAAAAAACCACATTCTTAAACTAATAAGATGTGGTTTAAAAGATAATTATTTAACTGTTATAATTACACGTTGATAATTCTTAAGATTAAAGTTGCCACTATCCTTTACTTCAGCAATGATATGTATTGTATCTCCTGATTTTGCATCTTTGGGGATAGTGAAAGTTGTTGAATCAGTATTACTTTCATCTAATGTGATGTTATCTACAACTTCATCCTTAGCTAATTTACGGTAAATACTAAATAAATAATCTTGGTCTTTAGTTTCTTCTATACTATTTTTTGAAACTTTAGATTCCTCATAAGTATCAGCTTCAGCATAATGCCACCATTTGTAGGTAAGGCTATCATCATCTGGGTCTGATGCTTCAGCATGAAGAGTGATTTTTTCACCTGGTGAAGCAGTTAAATCAATTCCTTCTTTAATGGATAAAATTGGATTATGGTTTGCTTCTTTATAAGTTGTTTTAATAGCCCAATCAGCTCTTGCTGCGAAATCATTTTGAATATCATCAAACCAACGCATTAAAGAATATTCTGCTTCATATTGATTGGTGTAAGGATCATAATCTAATGAAGTATTCTTTGACAACTTATCATTAATAGTTTCAAATCTACCACCCCAACCACCATAAGATGGATTTTCCAAGCTTCTTAGACCATTATTAATTAAATATAAGAATGATGGTGAATCTCCTTCAGATATAAAGTCGTATTTTTTATATTGAGAATTTTTTTGAAGATATGAATCAGTTCCTCTTTGTTCTTCTTCAAGTTCACCTTTAATATAATTTCCATCACCTATTAAAGCATATTTGCTTAGTAAATCTCCATGATCTGATTTTATATTTTTATAGAGCCAGTCGCCTTGCAATGAATTATTTACTTGGCTAGGGTTCATTTTCCAGGCATATGCAAAACGCCAAAAATTACTAGCATCATTTATTATTTGTATGTTAGGCCACTTTTGAGATATATAATCATTATAACTATCATCTTGATTTAAAATAATGTAAAGAACAAGTTTATTGTTTAATTTTTTTTGGATAGATTCCCATTCGGCAGTATTTTTGTATTGATCTTCAATGGATTTTAAAGCACGTGCAGTAGTGTTTGTACCACCCCAGGTTTGAACATAAAGCTTTCTATCATCATCATCTAAGAAAAGTTTCTTTAATAATTCAGAACCTTCTGTTATCTCTTCCATTTCTCCAGCATTTTTGATATTTCCAATTTTGGTTATATTTTTTAAGTATTCTGGCTTTGGATAACCATCAGCATGTACATTTAAATTAGGATAAATTTTTTCATATCCGTTAATAAATTCTTGAATCCATTCTGTTCCAGTCCAACGATATGGTTTAATTCCAGCTTTATCATCTCCTGCATAATGAAACTTAGAACTTGTTAAAACTATACCAGATAAATCAACTTCATTTGAATAAAGAAGAAATCTGATTACTGAGTTCATATCATCTACTTCTCCATCTGTTGTAATAACAGTACGAGCCTTTTCAGTTTTTACAGATGTTGTTGGTTGTTTATCTTCTTCTGTTTTCTTAGTGGTTATATTATTTTGACATGCTGAAAGTGTATTAGTGCAAAGCAGTAATATTAATAGAATTGAAAAAAGAAAAAAGTTTTTGTACATTCTTTTCATCTTAGTAACACCTCAAATCTTCTGATTTATATTTTTAGTTAATGTTTTTATTAAAAATCATTTCTTTAATCACGCGTGTTTATAATAAAGAAAAGAGTTTTTACAAATAAAAAAACCTAAATATTTCTGAAAAATTATAATTTCAGAAATATTTAGGTATAGCCTGCAAATTCAGTAACAATCCTAAAATACATTTAGAGTAATTTCTTTATATTTACATGATAACATTTACAATGGTTCCTGTCAATGAAAAAATGATACATTCCTGAGTACCATCAGTATGATGATTGATAATCATGACATATTTTAAAAGTAGATAATTACAAGCTTTTCTATCTTTTGTTATGGAGCAGTAATAAATATTAATTTAAATAAATATAATAATCTGATAAAAAGTATTGAGAGGCAATATATGGAGAATTCAGATAAGACCAATTTACTAAACAAAGAAGGAAGATTAAAAATCCAATGTTTTAGAGGTCGTGATTATATTCCTATTGATGGAGCTAAGGTAATTGTAAAGAGAGCAGAAGGAAGTGAGAGTTTACAAGGTATTGACTTGGTTACAGATTCAGCAGGATTAACACAAGAAATAGAGTTAACAACACCACCATTAGAATATTCTTTAGACATATACAATGATAAGATGCCATATAGTTTGTATAATATAACTATTGAGAGAGAAGGATTTAAAACATTAACAATAAATGGTTGTCAAATACTTCCTACTAGAGTTGCGTATCAAATATGCAATTTGGAACCTAGTTTAGGAAGAGGAGATATGAGGCAAGATGTTATAAGTGTACAACCAAATACTTTATATGGAAATTTCCCGCCCAAAATACCAGAACAAGTGGATAAACCATTACCACCTCCAAGTTCAGGGGTTGTATTAGCTCAACCTGTAGTTCCAGAGTATATTACTGTTCATCAAGGAGTCCCAGATGATACATCAGCTCAAAATTATAGGGTACAATTTAAAGATTATATTAAAAATGTGGCTTCATGTGAAATATATTCTACTTGGGCAGATTCAGCAATAAAAGCAAATGTTTTTTGTATTGTATCCTTTACATTAAATAGAATTTTTACTGAATGGTATAGAGGAAAAGGGAAAAATTTTGATATTACAAATTCTACAGCTTATGATCAAGCATTTAGTTATGGTAGAAACATATATGATAATATAAGTCAAATTGTAGATGAAATTTTTTCTACTTATATAAAAAGAAGAGGAAAGAAACAGCCTCTTTTTTCACAATACTGTGATGGGAAGAGTGTTAGTTGTCCAGAGTGGTTAAGTCAATGGGGAAGTCAAAAATTAGGAGCTGAAGGATTAGACCCATATAGGATATTGACACATTATTATGGAGATGATATTGAATTAGTTACAGCTCAAAAAGTTTCAGGAAGTCCAAAGTCATATCCAGGGAAAGATTTAAATATTGGAACATCTGGAGAAGCAGTTAAAGTAATTCAAGGACAATTAAATAGAATAGCTAAAAATTATCCTTTAATTCCAAAGCAAGTTGAGGATGGACAGTACACTGAAAAAACTGCTGATGCAGTTAAGATATTTCAACAAATTTTCACATTACCACAAATTGGAGTTGTTGATTATGCAACATGGTATAAGATATCAGATATTTATGTTGGGGTGACAAAACTTGCAGAACTTAAAACTACTGAATCAAGTAGAAAGTGAAGATAAATAAGAAATATAAAATCACAGGCTTCAAATTCACCTGTGATTTTATAAAAGTGATATTATGAACATATTTATATTTATATAGAAGTATATATTATCATTATAAATAATAAAGAGGTATTTATGTCAATTTATTTTGATTTCAAAACTATTAGAGAACTTATAGGCAATACTTATTGTAGAGTTGAAAAAGAATTTACATTAGAAGAGCTATCAAAGTATGATGGAAGTGATGGTAATCCTGTGTATATTGCCGTTAATGGTATAGTTTATGATCTAAGTAAAAATAAAAATTGGGTTGGAGGAAAACATTTTGGGCTTATAGCAGGTAAAGATTTAACTAGTGAATTTAATTCTTGTCATGGAAATATGGAAATTTTGGATAGTACACCTAGGGTCGGAATGATTACATATGGAAATGAAAAAGAACAAGTTGGAGTTAGGATGGTAGAGACATACGATTTTAGCCCTGATGATTGGGTTAGATACATTACCCCATTAGTTAATGATGCATTAGAAGAGAAAAATGGAGGAATGAATTTAGAACATTTATTTCAAAAATATATTATGATAGGTGTGTTTGTAGGTCAGGGAAAAACCCTTGAAGAAGCTACTAATGAGGTGGAACAATGGAAAAAAGCAGGACTATCACAGTTGTTAGATAAAACTATGATAGTACAAAGGGATTAAAGTTCATTCTAAATTAGTTCTATTAATAAATAAAGCTAGTTCAGTTCTACAATTTAATTCAAGTTTTCCAAGGATTCTTGTAACATAGTTTTTTACAGTTCCTTCTGTTAAGAAGAGCAATTGACAAATATCTTTGTTACTTTTTCCTTGGGCAACTAGCTTTGCCACATCTATTTCTCTTGGGGTAAGCAAATCTAATTTATCACTTGAATTGTCAACTTCATAATCCTGATTTTCGTTAGCAATTGAGTTAAATGCTTTAACAACTTTTATAGTTACATCAGGGTCAAGTGACATTCCTCCATTATTAACTGATTTTATTGCTTTTATTATACATTCTGAACCTGCATCTTTTAATAAATAGCCTTCAGCTCCATACTTAATTGCTTTAAATATGTACTCATCTTCATTAAATGTTGTTAGTATTATTATTTTCACATTCTTATATCTGTTTTTAATAAGTTTAGTTGCTTTTACACCATCTATTAATGGCATTCTAACATCCATAAGGATAATATTGGGAATAGTATTTTCTACAAGTTTAATAAGTTCTTGTCCATTTTCAGCTTCACCAATTATATTAATTTCTTTATCTAAGCTTAAAATCATCCTTATACCTTCTCTTATTATTTTTTGATCATCAGCTAGTATAACATTTATCATTTTGAATTTCCTCCATTAATATAGGAATATATATATTGATACTAAAACCCATACTATTATTAGAGTATTTAACTGACCCATTCAAAGAATTTACTCGACTTTCAATTCCAAGTAATCCATTTGATTTTATAATTTCAGCACATCCAATTCCGTTGTCATTTAAAATAAGTCTTAGTATATTATTCTTAAGGGAAATTTTTATATCTATATTTGTTGATTGACCATGCTTAATGCTATTTGTTATAGATTCTTTGATAGTATTATACATGGCACTTTTTATAATTGTATTTAAGTTGTCTAAGTTTTCAGTTGTATCAAAATTGATTTTTATATCATTTATCATATTAAAATTATTAATTATATCTTTAATAGAGTTATTGAAATATTCAATTCTTCGTTCTTCTTTAAGTAAGCTAACCGCCTTTCTTAAATCACTAATACTTGATTTTGCAATATCTTCTGATTTAATCAATACTTCTTTTACTTTTTTAGGATTTACATCACACATTTTTTTTGCAAATTCTATATACATAACAAGTGCCATTAGAGAATGTCCTACTGAATCATGGAGTTCTTGAGACATCATAGTTCTTTCCTTAGTTGCAGTTAATTCTTCTACTTCAAGTGAATATTTACGAAGTTTTATATTGGCTAATTTAAGGCTTCTATTCAATTCATTTATTTTTTCTTTTTCTTTACTAATTCTAATTTCAGAGTATATGTTATAAACAATAGCAAAATAACCAAATATGCTAGGAATCAAAGCTGAAAGACTCATCCAACTATTTGGCATTCCAATAAAAGAAATCATTAACATTAAATATAATAAAAAATGTATATAGAATAACATTAATAATCTTTTACCTTTTAAAATTAAAAGATATGATAATGGGAAGGTTGTAAAAATATTAGCTTCCAATCCTTTTATAAAAAATGCTAAAATTGAAGTTCCTAAAATAGATAATAATAAGGAAATATCATGTATATAAATTGAATTTTTTATAAAATTAGACTGTCTAATATGATCATTTACTATAACCATAATGATTATAAAAAATAAAATAAACATTAAAAAACTTCTATCATTAAATAAATAATAAGCTTTAATAAATATGAAAATAGCTAAAAAGTGCTTAAATATTTCAAAATACTTTCTATACATAGATATTTAGTTACCTTTCTGTATAATTAAAATCTTTTTTACATTATAACATTTAAGAAGTATTAAACAATATGTTACTAAAGTCATATATCATTTGATTACTAATGTAACTATAAAATTTTCGCATTTTATATTAACATTTAATTATAAAAGATTATTTGGCAAATATTTAGTAGATAATTTAGTTTATTTATTAGTGACAAATTTTCAAATAGAACAAATATCTTAAAGATTCTTATCTCATCTATGAATCTTCTAAAAGAATTTCTAATCATAGAGTTTATCAATATCATTCAGATAATTTTCGCTCAAAAAACGATGAAATCTAACTTTAAGATAAAAGAAGATATATTACGATAAAATAAATTGTAGCCTAATATGAATTTAACAATATGTTAATTTTTGTATTTGTGGGGACAATTATTTTTATTTAATATAATTATATTTTGAATGGAGGGTGATAATAAAAGTATTACAGATATTATATGGGAAGTATCGTAGTGTATTGTCTTAATCAATTTATGAAATAAAATGGGGGGAATAAAAAATGAATAGTAAGGCAAGAAAAATAGTGTTGTCTTTATTAACTTTTTCTATAACTTCTTTAGTAGCTATAGGGGTTTCTACATCAGTAAAAGCAGCAACTACAAGTGATATAGAAAATGCTAATTTAATGAGCACTTATGGAAAAGTATTTGATAAGGTTGGAAATGCATTAGTACAGTCTGAGATTTTAGATAATAAAGTATTAGGATATGCAAAGAAAGAATATAACAGTATAACTGTAGGAAATGAAATGAAACCTGATTATATTTTAGGGTATTCAGCAAATCAGATATCTGTATCAGAAGCAAAATCTCTTGGATATTATATTCCTGATAATTACCCAGAAAGTACAGTTCCAAAATTGGACTTTACAAATGTAGATAAAATGTTAAAAGCTTGTTATGATAATGGGTTATCAATGCGTGGTCATACACTTGTTTGGCATAGTCAAACTCCAGATTGGTACTTTAGAAGTGGATACACAAAAAATGGAGGCTATGTAAGCCAAAATGTTATGAATAAGAGAATGGAATTCTACATAAAAACTGTTATGGGACATGCTTTCTCAAGCAAATATGGAAGTGTAATTTATGCATGGGATGTTGTAAATGAATACTTACATGCAGGTAATTCGGGTTCAGGATGGCAGAAAATTTATGGAAGTGTTAATACAAAGCCAGCATTTGTAAAGGATGCCTTTAAGTATGCTTATGAAACATTAGAAAAGTATGGATTAACAAGTAAAGTTAAATTATTTTATAATGACTACAATGAATATATGGAAGTTAATAATATTATTAGCTTGATTAATTATATAAATTCAGATAAAAAGATATGTGCTGGAATTGGGATGCAATCTCATTTAACTACAAAATTTCCATCAGTGGCTTACTATAAAAGTGCATTAGATGCATTTGCAAAAGCAGGATTTGAAATTCAAATTACTGAACTTGATGTAGGGTGTACTTCTTTATCAGAACAAAGTAAATACTATTATGATTTAATGTCCGCTATTCTATCATCTAAAAAAGCAGGAGCAAATATTACTGCTCTAGTTTGGTGGGGATTAAGTGATGATGTTTCATGGCGTAGAGATGAAAAACCATTATTATACTCTAGTTATACAACAAAAAAAGATGCGTATAATTCAGTAATAAAAGCATATTTTGATGCAGGATATACTACTAGTGGTGGGTCTTCTAATGGAGGCAGCGGAACTTCTACTGATAGTAAATTACCATTACAGAATGGATGGTATTTCATTAAAAATGTTAACGCTCAAAAATACCTTCAAGTCGCAAATAACACAGGAAAGGCAGGACAAAATGTTAATATTGGTACAGGATTGGGGGCTCTTGGACAAAAGTGGTATTTGACAGATTTAGGAGATGGATATGTAACATTAAAAAGTGCATTAGGTAATTTTATGCTTGATGTAAGTAATGGTGAAAATAAAGATGGTACAAATATTCAAATTTATAATGCATATGGACATAATGCACAAAAGTTTTCTATTAAACCATCATTAAAAATGGGGGCATATATGATTACAACTATGAGTAGTAATCAAACAAAGGCCTTAGATGACTATAACTTTGGAACATCTGATGGAACCAATGTATGTCAGTGGACTATTGGAGGATATAGTAATCAACAATGGATATTTGAACCAACTAAAAATTAATTATGGATAGTAAAAGAAAAACTTTAGGTAATATGTAAGTAGATTTATATATTTTTTCATTGCTCTTCTCCATTTGTTTAAATTTTCTTAAGGGAGAAGGGCAATGTTTATATATTAAGGGGGATTGCATAAATGTTAAAAAAAACTAGTATATTATTATTAGTGTGTATAGTATTACTTAGTTTAGGGGGAAACACTACTAGAACGAATGCAATATCAAATAATAAAGTTATTGAAAGTGGAGGATTTGAAATAGCTAAAAATTCTGGTAGTATTAATAACTCTCTTGTTGTACAATCTACAACAAATCAAACTACAGGTGCTGTAGGAAAAACTCCAGGAAATTCTAATCCACTTATATCTCATAAGTTTGGAGCAGATCCATATGTGATGGTATATGATGGTAGAGTATATGTATATATGAGTAATGATATATATGAATATGATAATAGTGGCAAAGTCAAGGATAATAGTTATAGTAAAATCAATAAAATAACTGTTATATCATCTGATGATATGGTGAACTGGACAGATCATGGTGAAATTCCAGTAGCAGGGTCTGCAGGTGTAGCAAAATGGGCAAGTAACTCATGGGCTCCAGCGGTTACACATAAGGTTATAAATGGTAAGGAAAAGTTTTTTTTATATTTTGCAAATAATGCAGGAAGCATTGGAGTTCTTACAGCTGATAGTCCAATTGGACCATGGACAGATCCTCTTGGAAAACCTATGATCACAAAAAGTACTTCAGGTGTAAGTAATGTTGAATGGCTATTTGATCCAGCAGTATTAGTGGACGATGATGGAACAGGTTATTTATATTTTGGTGGAGGAATACCAGGTGGAAATAATCCTTCACAAAGTCAAATCGCAAATCCTAAGACAGCAAGGGTAATGAAGTTAAATAATGATATGATTCATACAGAAGGAAGTGCAGCCACAATCGACTCTCCATTTATGTTTGAAGACTCAGGTATACATAAGTATAATGGGAAATATTATTATTCCTATTGTTCAAATTTCTCTGGTAATCATCCAAATGGGACTCCACCTAAAGGAGATGTAGCTTATATGACAAGTAATAGTCCTATGGGACCATTCACATATGCAGGAACTTTCCTTAAAAATCCAGCAACATATTTTGGAGTAGGTGGGAACAATCATCATGGTGTTTTCCAATTTAAAAATCAGTGGTATGTAGTTTATCATGCTCAAACTCTAGGAAAAGCTCTAGGAGTTACAAAAGGATATCGTTCACCTCATATCAATAAACTTTCATATTCTGGAAGTAGTATGAATAATGTGGTAGAAGATATGCAAGGGGTACCACAAATTGCAAATATTAATCCTTATAAAAGAATTGAAGCTGAAACTATTGGATGGAATGGTGGTATTTCAACTGAAAAATCTCAAGCAGCAGGAAGTATGGTAAGTAGTATTAATCTTGATGTTACAAGCATAAATAATGGTGATTGGTTTGCAGTGTCAAAGGCTGACTTTGGAAATGGAGCTAAATCATTTAAAGCCAATATTGCATCAACTGTTGGTGGTAAGATAGAAATTCATTTAGATAGTATAGATGGTAAAGTTATTGGAAGCCTAAATGTAAGTTCTACAGGTGGAGAACAAAAGTGGAAAGAAATGCAGTGTAATGTAGAAGCTGTAAGTGGTGTTCATAATATATACTTCAAATTTATTGGAAATGGCAATGTTAACTTATTTAATATAGACTATTGGCAATTTAGTGGTAATTCCAAAGATGCTAATACTGGAGAAAGTGGTACTGTGGTAGAAAATTCAGGGACAATTAATAATGGTTGGTACTATATTAAAAATGTTAATGCTCAAAAATATCTTCAAGTTGCAAGTAATGTAGGAAAAGCAGGTCAAAACGTTGAACTTGGTACAGGAAGAGGAACTGGTGCACAAAAATGGTACTTAACGAATGTAGGAAATGGATATATTACATTAAAGAGTGCATTAGGTGAGTATATGCTTGATGTGAGCAATGGTGAAAATAAGGATGGTACAAACATTCAGATTTATAATTCATATTCAAATGATGCACAAAAGTTTTTTGTACAATCTTCGTCAAAAAATGGAGCATATATTATAACAACTATGAGTAGTAACAAAACTAAGGCTTTAGATGATTATAACTTTGGAACAACTGATGGGACTAATGTATGCCAGTGGACTATTGGTGGATATGCTAATCAACAATGGATATTTGAACCAACTAGCAATTAAGTGAAAAAGTTAAATGTAAAATAGAAACCTATAAAGTAGAAAATTAATAAAAAGAGATATTATTTCTCAATTTTATGGACCCTGCTTTATAGGGCTTTTTGTTGTGATTAAAATATTATACAGTTAAAGAAAAGAAATATTTAAAAATTTCATCAAGTTTTCTATATATACATTTAGGACCTTTCTTTTTAATAGATATGTTTTGTTACTATTGTAAGAGTATGTTTGGGATTAGATAATGTGTTACTAAAGTAATGTATGATTTAGTTACTAAGGTGACTATAAATTTGGATGATTCTATACTAAAATTAGTGTGAAATACTAGAATTTATTAATTTATAATACTTTTTTATTAAGTTATCCTTAGAATCTTGACTATATTTGTGTGTTTTGTAAAGATATGAATAATATACTTGTTAAATATAGTTCTGTTTGAATAAATATATAATAGATTCAATAATAAGGATGAAATTTTCAGTTTAGGATAAAAAAACGCTATGTTACGATAAGAATATTGTAAAAATATATATTATTTGGTATTATTATCTCGAAGATTGTAATGAAAATTACTTGTATCTTTGAGATTTTTAATTATTTAATATATTTAATGTGAATATACATTGTTTGTAGTAATAACAGTAGAGACATTTTACATTAGTTATGCTCAATGTTTTTTTCTTTTTAGAGTAATAACTTATTAGATTTCTTTAAGCTGAAAAGGACAGTGTTCATATAAATTAAACAGATAGATAGGGGTGATATATGAAATTTGTGGTTCTAGAAATACTTAAATTTTAAGAGAAAAAATATTATTTTAGGGGGGAAAATAAAATGTTAAAAAGATCAAAAAATTATTTCTTAAACCCAAATATGAAATTATTTTATTAACAAGATTGTGTAGCCATAACATATGTATTTTAATTTTAATAAATTAAAATATATCTTTTTATAAAAAAATATTGTCTGATAATTCAAAATTTTTGCAGTAACTTATTGGGAAAAAATACACCGATAAGGCAGATAACGAAAGTCAATTAATATAAAATTTAGAATTGAGTAAAATGGGGGAATTCAAATGAATAAAAAAATAAAAAAAATAGTAGCATCACTATTAGCTTTTTCAGCAACATGTGTACTATTTCATGGAGGAGCTACTTCAGTTAAAGCATCATCAAATGCTACAGTAAATTTATCATCAACAAAACAAGTTATTCGTGGCTTTGGAGGAATGAATCATGTATCATGGGCTGGTGATTTAACAGCAGCTCAAAGAGAAACAGCTTTTGGGAATGGAAATAATCAGTTAGGTTTTTCAGTTTGCCGAATCTTTGTAGATGATAATAAAAATAATTGGAACAAAGAATTAGCAACTGCAAAAAATGCGATTTCACATGGGGCATTAGTTTTTGCTACTCCATGGAATCCACCAGCTGCATTGACTGAAAAATTTAATCATAATGGTGATGCAAATGCGAAAAGGCTTAGACATGATAAGTATGCTGAGTATGCACAACATCTTAATAATTTTGTTCAATATATGAAGAATAATGGTGTACTTCTATATGCTATTTCTATTCAAAATGAACCTGATTATGGAAAGGACTGGACTTGGTGGACTCCAGAAGAAGTTCATACATTTACAAGAGATTATGTAGGAACAATTAAAGGTTGTAAGGTCATGTCAGCAGAGTCATTCTCTTATCAGAAAAATATGTATAATCCTGTTTTAAATGATCCAAAAGCTCTTGCAAATATAGATATTTTGGGTACTCATACTTATGGTACTCAAGTTAAAGACATGCCATATTCTCTTTTTAATCAAAAAGGAGCTGGAAAAGATTTATGGATGACAGAAGTGTATGTTCCAAATAGTGATGCTAATTCAGCAGATCGTTGGCCTGAAGCATTGGATGTTGCAAATCATATTAATAATTGTATGGTTGAAGGGAATTTCCAAGCGTATACATGGTGGTATATTCGTAGACAATACGGTCCTATGAAAGAAGATGGAAACATAAGTAAGAGAGGTTATATGATGGCTCACTTCTCTAAATTTGTTCGTCCAGGATATGTAAGAGTTGATGTAGCAAAGAGTCCAGCAACAAATGTTTTTTTATCTGCATATAAAGGGAATAAAAAAGCAGTTATTATTGCAATAAATAAAGGAACAACTACATTAAATCAAAGTTTTAATATACAAAATGGTTCAACTTCTAAAGTAACCCCATATGTAACAACAGGATCACAAAACTTAGCTAAATCAACTGATATAAATGTAGCGAACGGAAGTTTTACAGCATCACTTCCAGCACAAAGTGTAACAACATTTGTAGCAGATCTTAATTAGTACATTACTTATTTAAGGAGGTGATATATGGAAGGAGTATCTAAATAATGCTTATATGTATTCATAGGTAAAAATGACATTTTAGTTAGGGGGTGAGGCTAAAAATATTTTTCTGAGTTTTTTGGAAGCGATTACAAAAACATTAAGGATTAATTAGTGTAGGTTTATGGATGAATAATTACATGAACCAAAATACTGAAAAATCAATTAAAAGGTGGGGGATTCTATGAAAAAAATTCGTAATATGCTAGCTTTAGCATTTGCTATTTCTCTACTTGTTCCTGAGGTATGCTATGCAGAGAATCCAATAGTGCAAACTATTTATACTGCTGATCCTGCGCCTATGGTTTATAACGGTACCTGTTATGTTTATACAGGACATGATGAGGATGGATCAACAAACTATACCATGAAAGATTGGAGATGCTATTCTACAACTGATATGGTAAATTGGGTGGATTGTGGCTCACCACTTTCTTATTCTACATTTAGTTGGGCTAAAGGTGATGCATGGGCTGGACAGTGTATTCCTAGAAATGGTAAGTTCTATTATTATGTACCTGTAAATCAAAAGAATGGGGGAATGGCAATAGGCGTTGCCGTTTCGGATAGTCCTACTGGACCTTTTAAAGATGCTCTTGGACATCCGTTAGCTTCTACTGGTACTGGTGATATTGATTCAACAGTATTCATTGATGACAATGGACAAGCTTATTTATATTGGGGAAATCCTAATCTATTTTATGTGAAGTTAAATCAAGATATGATTTCCTATTCGGGAAGCATTGTAAAGGTACCTTTAACTACAGCAGGTTTTGGAGTACGTAACGGTAATGGCCAAAGACCAACTTTGTATGAAGAAGGTCCATGGTTCTATAAACGAAATGGAATGTATTACATGGTCTATGCAGCTGGAGGAATACCAGAATATATTTGTTATTCCACAAGTAAAAGCCCTACTGGACCATGGCAATACAGGGGGAAAATCATGCCTACTCAAGGTAGAAGTTTTACAAATCATCCAGGAGTAATTGATTATAAAGGTAATTCATACTTTTTCTATCATAATGGTGCTTTGCCTGGAGTCAGTGGCTTCACACGTTCAGTATGTGTAGAGCAATTTAAATACAATGCTGATGGAACATTTCCAACAATAAATATGACCACAACAGGTGCAACTGCTATCGGTAATTTAAATCCATATGTAAAAAACGAGGCTGAAACAATTTGTGCCGAATCAGGTATTGAAACAGAAAAATGCAGCGAAGGCGGACAAGATGTAAGTTTTGTTGAAAATGGCGATTGGATAAAGGTTAAAGGTGTCAATTTTGGTTCAGGTGCAGCATCCTTTAATGCAAGAGTAGCTTCGGCAAGCAGTGGTGGGAACATTGAACTTCGCATTGATAGTCCAACAGGTACTTTAGTTGGAACTTGTAATGTTCAAGGTACTGATGGCTGGCAATCTTGGGTTACTAAATCATGTAATGTAAATGGTGCAAAAGGAGTACATGATTTATATCTAAAATTTACTGGTGGAAATGGTTATTTGTTTAATGTGAACTGGTGGCAATTTAAATAGTAGTGGTCTACAGGAAGAAAATTAAGACAGCTTTTTTCTTCGAGGACTGAAGATAAAATAAGAAGCATATAAGGGGGATTTTAATGAAAAAGTTTATTATTTCAATTATGAGTAGTGTAGTTTTGGTTTCATCATTTGCAGTACATGCAAAGGCTGCAACACCAGTAAAAATTCCAGTATTGATGTATCATAGAATTGAAGTAAATGCTAATAAAAATGATACATGGCAAATAAGTTTAAATGAATTTAAACAGGAAATGAACTATTTAAAAAACAATGGTTATACTACACTTACAAATGACCAATTTTACAATATTATAACTAAAAAAGCTTCTATGCCAGCAAAGCCAATTCTTTTGACATTTGATGGAGCAACATCAGACTTTTACTACAATGTATATCCAATACTAAAACAATATGGATTTAATTCTACAGAATATGTTGTTACCAATCAGATTGGCACATCTTGGGGAAGCCCATCAGATATGATTAGAATAATGAATGAAGAACAATTAAAAACAGTTGCTAATAATAAAGTGGAGCTTGAAAATCACTCTACAACACATGGGCATATTGCAAATTTGAATGCTTCAGAATTAATAAGAAGAGTAGCTGGTGCAACTAACAAACTTCAAGGTATAACAAGTAAATCGGTAAATTACTTCGCATATCCATTTGGTGAATCAAGTTCAAATTTCGTTAATGTTTTAAAAAGTTTAAAGGTAAAAATGGCCTTTAAAGTAGGGGGAGGACTTGCTACAGATTCGAGTGATTTAATGAATATGCCAAGAATAGGCATTGTTAATACAGATAATATTACAACATTTGTAAGGAAAATAACAACTGGAAATTAACTAGACATAAAATTGTAAGGAGGTTTTAACATGTTAAAAAATAGACTATATAAAAGAAAGTTTTCTTTTAAAAAGGTAGGTTCTATATTAATGCTGACATGTATGTTGATAACAACAGTATCATTTCCTTCTAGTCCTGCTAAGGCATATACATCAGATTTGGGAAATGGAAGTTTTCAAAATCCTGTTATGTATGCAGATTATCCAGATAATTCTGTTATAAAAGTAGGAGCAACCTATTATATGTTATGTTCTAGTATTAATTATATGCCAGGACTACCTGTTTTGAAATCAGAAGATCTTGTAAACTGGGAGATTTGTTCATATGCATATGATCGTATTGATGTGGGAATGAGTGGAATTGATAAGACGCATGCAGATGCTTATAATTTGGTAGACGGAAAAAATGTATATAGTAAAGGGTGCTGGGCACCAAGCTTAAAATATCATAATGGCAAGTTTTATGCTACTTTTGCTTCATTAGACCTAGGTAAAACTTTTGTATGTACAAAGAATGAACCAATGGGCTTTGGAGGCTGGGATTTTACAGAAATCAAGGGCTTAGGATATGCACATGATGGAGATCTTTTCTTTGATACTGATGGAAAAGTATATTTTGTTAATGGTGGATGTACTTTAACAGAGCTGAATTCAGATTGCAAATTTGTTAAAGCTGGAGGAATAAATAAGAAAATTTTTGATGGTGGCAACAGCCATGATGGTAACAGAATTTTCAAGAAAAATGGATATTACTATATACTTTCTACACCTGTAAAGGAGAATGGACCTTATCAACGTATAGAAAAAGCATGGAGATCTAAGAGTATAACAGGTCCGTATGAACAAAAAGTAATTTTAGATGATGGTGGAAATCATCAAGTATGTGTAGTTGATGATGGTATTTATAATTGGACAGTACTATTTGAAGATAAAGGCGCAGTTGGACGTATTCCAAAGGTTGCTCCTGTTACATGGGAAAATAACTGGCCTATGATAGGTGTAAATGGAAGTGGTAAAGTACCAGTAACTTACAAAAAGCCAGCAGCAGGAAATGGAATAAAATCACCTGGTACAAATGATGAATTTAATGCACAGGGTTATGTACTTTCTCAATGGCAATGGAATCATAATCCTGATAATTCAAAATGGACTACATCTGAACGTCCAGGATGGTTAAGGCTTAAGACAAGTAATTCTTCTGATCTTCTTCAAGCAAGAAATACTTTAACGCAAAGAATACAAGGGCCAACATCTTCAGGAGGGGTAAAACTAGATGCAACTAATATAAAACCAGGACAGATTGCTGGATTATCTGCTTTTCATAGTAAATATGGGTATATAGGAGTAAGAAATGACAACGGAACTAAGAAACTTGTTCAATATAATGTTACAGGTTCAGAAACTTCTGTAAATCTTATTAATAATACTGTTTACTTAAAAGTTGATGCTGATTGTAATGCACAAACAGCTAAGTTCTTTTATAGCTACGATGGTAACAGTTGGACACAGCTAGGTGGTACTTTAAAGATGGACTTTTTCTACAAATTATGGTTTGTAGGGTATAGATATGCTTTATTTAATTACACTACAGGTTCTGATATTAGTGGTTATGCAGATTTTGATTATTTCAGATTTAGCCAAACTACAACTGGTACTGGTTCACATAATATTACAAATAGTATTGCATTGAATGCTATGGAAAATAGTATGTTTTCTTCTGCAGGAAATGCTAACAGAGATATTAAAGGGGGAAAAAATTATGAAAAAAAAGATTTTCAATATTCTACTAATTAGCTTGATGTTTATAACATTTTTAGGAATATCACCAAAAAATGTATTAGCAGCTTCTAATCCAAGTATGCCACCATCAGATTTTGATAGGGTGAAATATAATATTCCACATGGTACAGTTAATTACATTTATTATCAGTCTTCAGCAACTAAAAGTCAACGAAGGGCAAAAATTTATCTACCACCAGGATATTCAGCAAATAAAAAATACAGCGTAATGTATTTATTACATGGCATAGGAGGAAAAGATGATGATTGGACTTCTGGTGGAGGTAGTGCTAATGTCATTGCGGACAATCTTATTGCAGCAGGGAAAATTAAGCCTTCAATAATAGTAATGCCAAATTGTAACGCATCTGGAGCAGGAATAAATGATGGTTATGAAAATTTAACTAACGATTTGAAAAACAGCTTAATACCTTATGTAGAAAAGAACTATTCTGTTTACACTGACCGTAATCATAGAGCAATATCTGGCCTTTCAATGGGCGGTGGACAATCATTTAATATAGGTTTACAAAACTTACATTTATTTGGATATGTTGGTGCTTATTCTGCAGCTCCAAACACTCATTCAAATTCTCAATTATTTCCTGATGGTGGAAATACAGCAAAGAAGCAGTTAAAACTTCTATTCATCTCTTGTGGAACTAGTGATGGACTTATTAACTTTGGTGCAGGAGTACACAATTTCTGTGATTCTAAAGGTATTCCTAATACTTATTGGTTACTTCCAGGAAGAGGCCATGATTGGAGTGTTTGGAAACCAAGTTTGTGGAATTTCCTACAAATAGAAGAAGCAGCAGGATATAATAATTAGTTGCTTAAAAATTTTATATAGATGAAAAGTTAAAATTAATTTAATAACTATAGTTGAGAATTTTTAGATACAAATTTTTACAGTATATATTTATAATATACTTTAAGCAATTTTCATGGTTTT
>NZ_JANDMF010000039.1:0-50910 GCF_031626875.1 Clostridium sp. SHJSY1 | reverse complement strand
TTTATATGTTTTTATAAAGTAAAGACAAAAGAGATATTTTCAGGAATGAAAATATCTCTTTTGTCAACGGTCTGAAGCCTCTGCCATAGCAGAGGCTTTTAAGCTAGTTCTCAGCTTCTTCTGTCTTAGGAAGATAAATGTTCTGAACATAAACATTTACTCCATCAACTATCAAACCTGTCATAGCTTCAACTGTTCTCTTTACATTTTGTTGAACTTCAGCTACAACATCCATTATCTTAACACCATATTCAACTGAAAGGGCTAATTCTATAGTCGCTCTATCTTCCTCTAATGTTACTCTAACTGTTTTACCTGCTGACTTCTTCCCTTTTAAAATTTGTGATATGTTTCCTGAAACTCCTTGTTGGAATCCCATGACTCCCTTTATTTCTTCGGCTGCTATACCAGCTATAACGCTTACAACTTCATCTGAAATCTTAACAATTCCAACATTATCTTCTCCATTGTATTCTTGCATTCCTTAATTCGCCTCCTAAGTCTTGATTCACAAAACTGACTAATCTTAGGTTCATTATATCAAATTGATTTTTATATTACAACGGATTTATTTTTTCACTTCAATTGAAACATCTTTTATATTAGAAGCATTTTGTACTATTTCTTGTATTTCTGCGCCTGCTTTTTCTGTAACACTATTCGTAGTTTTTACTATGACACTTGCTTTCTTTTGATCATCTGATATATCACATATTGCATCATCATAGCCCTTATTTTTTAAATTTAATTCTATTGTCTTCTGTTTGTCCTGCTTTAAAGTTACCTTTTGTAATTCGCTTGTTGCACTAGCTTTTTGTTCAGTAGTAGTATTAGTTCCATCAGCTATAGTTTTCAAACTTTGTATTGTCGCTGCATCCTTTTGTTCTCTTTCACTTCTAGCATCAATAAAGAAATCTGTTTGGCTTAAAGTTTCTGCATCTTTATTTTCTTCATTATCTGTTTTATTATTGTCATCTGTTAATAAAGCTGCACTTAAATCACTTGGATCATTAAATCCCCCATTATTCAATTTTGCTGCAAGTAATGCAGTACAAACTATAAGGGCCAATAATGTACATATTATCCCTAATTGTTTTTTAGTCATATTGTTACTCCTCCCATCTAATATCTATTGAATTATATGCTACTTGTCCATAGTATATACCTTTACCTTATTAGCAGAAAGTCCATATAAATTCTCCACTGCCTTTTCTATATCACTTTTTATTTTGCTACTCTTAGCACCTTCTGCAACTACTAAGACTCCAGTTACCTTAGGTTTATATGTCTCCAAAATAAATGGTTCACTATCACCACTTTGTGTTGACATAACTACCTTTGAACTATCATTTTGTTGATTATTTATACGTTTGCCTCCATCCTTATCTGTTTCTTCTGTTGTAGTATTTTGTTTATTTTCATCATAAGCTGGAACCTTAACCTCTCCACCTTCAAAATTTATCATACAATCAACTTTTCCAGCTCCTTGTATTTTCTCTAATAAACTTATAAGTTCTTCTTTTTGTTTTTCTTCATAATTTTTAATTTCAGCTTCAGTTGGTTTCTCATCTGTATTCACTTCTCCATTTTTAGAACTTCCTCCTCCTGTAGCTATAAACTTAGGTATAAAAACATTAATAGCTATAAGTACAAAGGCCAAAACTAATAGTAAAACTAATAAATTATTAATTTTCTTATCATTGAATATTTTTTTTAGTTCATTTAATATCTTTTCCTTATCCATTTTTCCCCTCCTTTTAACTGTAATGCACTTCTATTTTGTCTTCCCCTATGTCTAGTTCTTCACTCAAAAATTTTTTAATTTTTTTTTGTGTACCGTCTTCTGACTTTTCTTCTTCAGTGTTTTTCTCTAAATCTACTTTTTCTACTTTTTTTACTCCTTTTTCTTGTGCTTCAATCTTTAACTTTGTAACTTTAAAACTCATATTAGTAAAATCTACCTCACAATCAACATCACTACTAAAACTATAATTATCAAATTCTTTATTTAGCAGACTTACACAATTTTTATTGAAGTTACTTTTAAAACTCTCCTCTCGTATCTTTTTATTTTCTTCCAATCTTTTCTCATCTTTATTATCGCTTGTTATCTCTTTTGAGTATTTATCTATCCCAGCAGTCAAAACTGTTTTCCCATTTGTTAAAAATTGTATTATTGGATTTAAAATAACAGCTATTAAGATTAATCCCAAAACAAATTTAAGATACTTTTTCATACTATTATCTGGCCCTATTAGTTCAATAGCAGTTATAAAAATCAATGTTGTAACAAGAGTAACCACAAAATTTTTAATAAGCTCCATTTATTTATCCTCCTACTACAAATTTCCCTGCTGATGCCATTATTGCAAGTAAAATAAAAAACATTAAGCTTACACTAAGGACAGTAGATAATAGTAAAACTAAAGAATCTCCAGCTGCAGCTATAGTAGAAGTTATTCTTTTATCACTTATAGGTTCAACTAAAGCTGCTGATAGTTTATATATTAAAACCATTAATACCATTTTAACTATTGGATAAAGTATCATAAGTATGATTACTATAAGTCCAATACCACTTATTGCATTTTTTATAATTAATGAATAACCTGCCACAGATGTTATAGCATCTGAGAAGGCTTTTCCAACTATAGGTACAAAGTTATCAACTGCAAACTTTGTTGTCTTTAAAGTTACAGCATCAATTGTAGTTGAAGTTATACCTCTAATAGTTAATAGTCCAATAAAAATAGTTATGATTATTCCCTGCATCCATATGGTTGATTGTTTTACAAGTTTACAAAGGTTATCTATTTTATGTTCTTCTGAAAGATTGTTTGAAAATTGTAATACAAATCCTATTAATATTAAAGGAACTATTAAAGTTGTATAAATTCTTGGAATAATCACAACAGCTCCCATAACTATTGGATCAATAGTAGTAGCTTGCACAATTCCACCTGCTAAACTAATCATCGTTACCAGAACTGGTAATATTGCAGCCATAAAATTTGATATATCCCCAATAACATCTTTAGCTACCGAAATTGATATTAAAAAACTTTTAGAAAGAACCATAACCAAAACTGCATAACATGCATAAAAAGCAATTTGTGATATACTTTTACTGCTAAAAGCATCTTGAAGATTATTTAATAAGGAACATAATATTGCTATTGTAATCAATGAAAATGCTAGTTTTAGCACACTTCCTACTTCCTTAAATAGTAAGTTAACTACAGCCTTCAACACTTTCTCTACAGAAATATTACCTTTTCCTTCTTTTATATAACTCTTAACATATTCCAGTGGATTTAACTCATTCATAAGTTCCACATCTGTTTTTCTTTTATTTATAAAATCATATAGCTTATCTAAATCTTTTTTAGTATTTTCATCTATCAATTTATTATTGTCTTCTATTTGATTATCTGTTTGGTCTTTTGTTAAATTTACTTCGCTATATACCTTTATGGGGTTACCAGATATAATAATCAAGTTTATTACTATTAAAATCATTAGTCTTTTAAATTTTTTCATAATTTACCTCTACATAATCTGCAATATTGAATCTAACACAGCCATTAATATTGGAATTGCTAATACTAATATAAATATTTTTCCTGCAAATTCCACTTTAGAAGCTAAGCTTGAAGCTCCAGCATCTTTGCATATTTCACTTGCAAAAGAGGCTAAATAAGCAATAGCTAAAATCTTTAAAACTATTCCAAGATAAATAATATCAAATCCAGCTTTCTCTGCTATATTCTTAAGAAAAGTAATTATTTGAGAAAGCTCTGTTAAACAGAAAATAAATACTAAAATTCCTGCTGCCATCATAACTAATACAGCTAAATCTGATCTTTTATCCTTAAAAAATAAATACAGAAATAACGCAACCAAAACAAAAGATATTACTTTAAGAATTAACATATCATCACCTAAAATAAGAACATAGTCTTAACTGAATTGAACAAATCACTTATAAGTGAAATAACCATAATTAATATAATTACAATACCTGCTATATTTATAATGGCTGCTATTTCTGATTTTCCACTACTAGTTAACACCTTATCTAAAATAACTAAAATAATTCCAGCTCCAGCAATTTTAAAAAGTATACTTAAATCTAGCATTACTCTCCTCCTCAATTACAACAATAATATGGATATCATAATTCCAACACAAATACCAAGATATCTATAAAGCTTGGTATTTTTTTTTGATAATTCATAAGCTTCATCTATATTAATCTTTAAATTATTAAGTGATAGTTTGAAGATTTTTTCTTGGCCATACACTCCTGACCCCCCCAGTGTTTTAATAAAATCTTCAAGTACGCTTTTATCTTCTCTTTCATAGAAGAATTCCTTATCAAAATCAGCATATGTTTTTTTAAAAGCAGAATAAACATCATATTCTGTTCCATTTGTTAATTTTTCTGAGACACAACTTAAAAGTAAACTCAAAGGTTCTTTAGTCTTATTAGAAATATCCATAAAAGCTTCTGGAAGAGGTGTATTATTAAATACAACTTCATTTTCTAGTATAGTAATACATTTATAGCTTTCCTTTAACACTTCATATCTCTTTCTAAAACTTTCACCATATATATACCCTGTTAATGTACAAAAGCTAAAGATCACTAATATAAGCATTATCTTAAGCATTTTATCTTGCCTCCATATTCTATAGAATATATTTTTTCTATAGTCCCTACTCCTTTGCTATTTCCAAGTATTATAACTCGCTCTAATATATTATCTGAAATTATTGATTCAAACACCTTTCTATTAAATAAATCTTCTATACTATATCCATGTAAAGTTACTATAATGTTAACCCCAGAATTAAATGCCATATGAAGAGATTCAATATCTTTTAAAGTACCAATTTCATCACATATTAAAACTTCTGGCGAAAGGGATCTAATTGCCATTATCATTCCTTCACTTTTCAAGCAATTATCTAAAACATCCGTTCTTATACCAACCTTCATTTGGGGTACTCCCATAAAACTTGCTGCAATTTCACTTCTTTCATCTATAATTGATATCTTCTTACCAAAATCAGATAAGCTTCTTGTTATATCCCTTAAGATAGTAGTCTTTCCACATTTAGGTGGAGAAATTATTATAGTATTGAAAACCCTTTTTTCTTCATACACATACCTAATCACTTCTTTAGAGCATCCTATTATCTCTCTACATATACGAATATTTAAAGACGCAATATTTCTTATAGTTTTTATTTTGCCTCCATCCATAACACATTCACCAGCAATGCCTACTCTATGCCCACCTTTAATTGTTATGAATCCTTGTTTAATTTCTTCTTCATAAGCATATAAAGAATAATTTGAAATTCTTTGAAGAATATATTTAATATCCTCTCTTGATGATATATAACTCAGCACTGATTCACCTTTAGAGGAAATTACTATAATTGGCTTATTAATTTTTATTCTTATTTCTTGTAAACTATTATCATTAACATATTCCTCTAAATAAGTTATTATATTATGTGGAAATATTGTTTTTATATCATCCTGCACTTTATCACTTCCTTCTCTGTAAGTACTCTATATTTAATTTTTATTTTACTTGGAGAGGAATTATTACATTCTTATAAAAAAATATGTAAAACACTTTTTATTTATATAAAAAAGAGTTGCCTTTCTAATAATTTCTCTATTATTAGAAAGGCAACTCTTCTATATGTATATGTATTTATATTATATTTTCATTGCAATATGGACAAGATATTTTATCATTTTCCTTTAATGCTGATGTTTCTATAAAGATTATTTTACCACAATGTTTGCAATTTACTTCTTTAAATTCTTCTTCTATTTCATCTAATTCTTCTAAAGTAACTTCTTGAAAAAGCTCTTCTTGAAGATTTGATATATCATCATCCATATACTTAAAATTTTCTGCTAGGACAGTTTCATTAACTAGTATTTCTTGAACCTTAGCTGATAATCCTTCTAAAACACCTAATACATTTCCAAATATCTCTTTATAATTTTCATCTTGTACCTGAGAAATTTTAGTGCTTAAATCCTCTATCTGCTTTTTTATTTCTTTCATAATAAACACATCCTTACTAGATTAAAAATTGCTAAGTTAAAAAACTTAGCAATTAAAAAAACATATTAAACTCTTTCCATATAGTCGCCAGTTCTAGTATCTACCCTTATTACATCACCTTCATTAACGAACATTGGAACATTAACTATTGCTCCTGTTTCAAGTGTTGCTGGCTTTAATGAATTTGTTGCAGTATTTCCTTTAACTCCTGGTTCACATTCAGTAATTAATAATTCAACAAAGTTTGGAGCTTCAACTGAGAAAGCATCTCCCTTGAAGAATTTAATTATTGCAAACATATTTTCCTTTAAATATTTTATTGCATCTTCAACTTTTTCATGGTTAAGTGGAATTTGTTCAAATGTTTCTTGATCCATGAAATAGTAAAGCTCACCATCTGAATATAAATATTGCATTTCTTTTCTTTCAATCACTGCTTCTTGGAACTTTGCTGATGGGTTGAATGTTGTATCTACAACTGAACCAGAAATAACATTTCTAAGTTTAGTTCTAACAAAAGCAGCTCCTTTACCTGGTTTTACATGTAAAAAGTCTAAAACTGTATAAACTTGTCCTTCGTTCTCAAAAGTTGTTCCTTTTCTTAAATCTCCTGCTGATATCATAGTAATATCCCTCCAAAATGTATAAGTTTCACAATAAATACCTCTAATATAGTATGGTAATTTATTTTGTTTATCCTTCTAATCGCATAACAATATTATTTTATCAGATGAAAAAGATAAATGCAATTATTTATGTTTACGTTCCCCTAAAATTCTCCTTTTGGTGAATATTTTAACGTAACTTTTCCTTTAATAATATTTTTATTAAAATTAATATCGTAATCTTTTATTAAGTAATTTTCTAAATCACTTATCTTTTTGAAAAATACTGATTTTGATCCTTCTACCTCAATATCTATTAAATAAGTTTCATTTTCCTTTTTCGCATTGACAAAACTTATTTCTTTATTTTTTAATTCTGCTATTGCATCACTTAATTTTATCTCTTGTGTATCATTAACAGCTATATCTTCTGATTTCTTGGGTTTTGAAACACAAAAAAAGGTTAGCAATTCAAATACAACTAAAAAAGTTAAAAATACTATATATCCTTTTCTATTTATAAATTTCATTTTGAACAACTTGTAGTCTATATTTATTTTCACCTAAATCCTCCATAGTATTAATAACAATATTTTCATCTTGTAAAATTCCCTCTAAGTTTTGTTTATCATACACATATACATTACCTTCATTTCTTGTAAGATTTCCCTCAAAACACATATCTATAATATTAAACCAACTATACAATTTCTTATTATCTTCATTTTCATTTAATCTATTATAATTAATAACTGTCTTTTCTTCTTTCATATTAGATTTGATATTTCCAACAGATATAGGTAATAATATACATGCTATTACAGTCATTAATATAGCATCTCTCTTTTCTGTATTATCTAATTGATTATTTTTAGCTCTAATAAAGCTTTTAGGTAAGAAGTCTTTATTATATAAATACTTTTTCATTTAAAATTCTCCTTAATTCTAATTCTTGAATTTTAATTTTATATACAAACTTTCTATAATCGATCCCTTTTTCTATATACAATACACATTTATTTTCAATAATATTAATTTTTTTAATCATATCTTCTAAATCTTTAAACACATAAGACTCTTCAACAAAACCATTATTAAAATAATAGTAATAGTATTTTTCCATATATTTAAAACCACAAACATAAATTTTATCTCTAATCTTTTTTCTTAATTTTTGCATAACATAAAATTGTAGTGGAACAACTTTTATCTTATTTGCTCCATTACATAACTTTGAAACTACCTTTCCACCTTTTATTGCATAAATATAAAGAACATCTTCTTTTTTATTAAAATTGTAATCAATAAGATATTCTTCATCTTTTCCAAAAGATTCTTCCTTTATCTTTTCAATTTTATCATTTGAAATCTCTTTATAATTCACACTTGTTCTTTTTACATATATATCTTCATCTAAAATTATAATATATCTGGTTTTACTTAAATTTATATCATCAAGAAATGTTTGTTTTTCATAAGCAAACCCTTTATAAATAAATTTTTTTTTACCCATTAGTACTAAACTTTCTCTCAAAACAGCTCTCCCTTACTTACATAATTTTTCTTGTAGAGGCAAAAATATTATCCCTTCTTCCTTTGACTTATATCTTAAATATGTTTCATATCTGAGCCCTTTATCAATATATATATAATGAAACTTATCAATCTCTTTTACATATGACAACTTCATTCCATCTATCAAATCTTTTTCAATCCCCTTACTTCTTATTTCATTAATAAATTCCCTATTATCTTTTGAATATTTATTTAGTGAACATAACGCTCTTTCAATATCTCCTAGACTATAAATATCATCTTTTTTATGTTCTAAAGAATTGTATAACTTATTGTTAATAACAACTTTTATAGCTAAACATGATATTAATGAAATAACCATCAATATCAGTAGAACATTCACAAGAACATACCCTCTTTCCTTAAATACACCTCTTATATTCATTTCCACCTTTCTCTATAGTTACATACATTATCCTTCCTTTATTTTTTACATGAAAATTACTTATATTAGATATCATCGTATTTCTAGTTGTATATTTATCTAAATTTCTTATATCAAAATATTTTATAACTAAATTATTTTCAAGCCGTGATATCTCTTGTATTTCATAAATACTTTTCTCATTACCTTTATAAATAATAATTTTATTTTCATCACTTGTTACCCTTTGTACCTCATTATCGTTTAAAAACCTATCTAAGTCTAAAAAGCCTTCATTGATTGAATTTAAATCTAAACTCATATTCACTGTTTTAAAAAAAGCATTTGTAGAAGTTACTAATATTTTAAATCCTATTGCCATAATTAATACTGACAAAAACATATACACAATACATTCTATTAAAGTAAACCCTTTATTTTTTTTATACATAATCCATCCACTCAGCTTTTAAAAGATTTTGTTCTTCTTCTATCCCTTTATATATAATTTTAACTTTAATTATCATGTAATCTTCCTTATCTTCCAATAACTCTATTTCAACCTTTTTATTTTCTTTAATGCTCCTATCTAAACTTAGTAATGATTTATTTTCCAACGTGCTCAATAAATTTTTATCATAGCTTATTATTAATTTTTTATTCGTAATCTCATTTTTAATTTCTTTATATAAGAGATTGTATTTTACTTCACTACAAATAGCATAAAGACTATTATTTACTTGCTCCCTCATAAGTCTATCCTGATTGGAATTAATCAAATTTTTTACTATATTAAAAGAGCAAACAATACAAATACTTACTACAAATAAAGATATTGAAACTTCAATCATTAAACTTCCTTTTTTTCTTACTTTAATTTCCTCCTTCCTTAACTACTATCACATTACCACCTACTTGTATTGTAATCTTAAATATTTCATTATCTTCATTAATTAAATTTATAGTTGTAGGAGCTACATAACCAGATGGATTTATATTTAACGAAATTTTTTTTAAATCTTCACCATTATTAAAAGGTTTAAGTTTTAAATTCTTTCTAATCTCTATACTTTTAACAACATTGATATCTACAACTAAACATACAGTTAAATAATTCTCATCATTAATAAATTTGATGTTTCCATAAGTATTATTATTTACACAATATACTTTGCCATAACTTAATATATTAACTATTTCATAAAGATAACTTTTTGTTTCAACTTGCTCATATCGTTTCTTTAATATTTTTATACCTAATACTCCAATACTTAAAAATATAGTTAAAATTGCCAATACAGCTATAATTTCAATTAATGTAGCCCCTCTTTTTTTCATTTATACATACCCCGAATATATCATATCTACCATAGGCATTATAAAAATAATAATAAATATTAATATTAGTGTAGCTATAATTCCAATAGAAATTGGTGAAATTATTGATACTATATTTTTTAATTTTTCTGATATTGAACTCTCTAATCTTGATTCTATCTTTTGAAGGATACTTGATAAATTCCCACTTTTCTCTCCTAATCCAATCATAGAACAAGTATATTTAGATAAAAATTTGCTATCTTTAACCCCTTCACTTATTTCATTACCTTTTAATATTTCCTCATTAATTTTAATCAAAACATTTTTTATCACTACAATATCTGTTGAATTAATACACAATTCAATTCCTTTTGTTAATTGAATTCCACTTGAATATATAACCGATAGTAATAAAACAAATATATATTCATAATATTCTCTTATAAAATTAATTTTTAATAAAACTCTAGTAAAATCTTTATTTATTGCACCACTGAGATGCTTAATAACCAAAACTATTGCTATACTCCAAAATATTAATGCAATAAAGCTTATCATAATATTTTCTAGAATCCATGAACTAGCAAAGTAACATACTTCAATTACCTTTGGAATTTTACTACTAATAGAACTAAAAGCTTCATATATATTAGGAATAATAAGAAAGAATGAACATATAGTAAACAATATAAATGTTAATAAGATAAAAACTGGATATCTTAATTCACTTTTAAGTTTTTGCTTCACATCATTAATTTGACAAAAATATTTACCAATATTTTCTAAACATTTACCAAGTTCTCCACTACTTTCTCCCAAAGAGATAATCCCTATGAAAAAATTTGGATATAAATTACTATATTCTCTAAATCCATCAGCTAATGAATTACCCTTCAATATTTTTTCTTTGATAACTTTCAAACTTTTCTTGTAACTTTTACTTATATGCAATTCTGATAATAATTCAAAAGACATATCAATAGGAATTCCATCTTCATATAGATTAGCTAAGTTTTCTGCAATAATTGATAATTCTTTATAATTCATCTCTATCTAATCTTTCTCCTTCAATAAATTGCAAATAATCATAGTAATCTATGCTCTCTTCTTTTAATAATTTTTTTAATACTAGTAGCATCTGATTATTGGATAATACATTTTCATTTTCATATATGTTTTTAGTACATTCATTGCCAAGATAATGTACTGATGATACTAATGTTCTCCCAACAAAACCTGTTCTATTGCAATTTTTACAACCATTTTTCGCAAAAATGGGAATTACTTCAGAGTCTATATTTATTTCTCCAATTTTTCTTTTACATTTACTGCAGATAACTCTAATTAATCTTTGAGATATTACCCCAGCTAAAGAAGCTCTCACCAAGTATGATTTAACCCCCATTTCTTCAAGCCTTAAAAACACTTCACGAGGAGATTTTGTGTGAATAGTAGAGTATACTTTATGTCCTGTTATAGAAGCTCTAACAGCCATTTTAGCTGTCTCTTCATCCCTTATTTCGCCAACCATAATTACATCTGGATCCTGTCTTAAAACACTTCGTAGCCCTGATGCAAATGCTAATCCGATCTTCGGATTCAAATTTATCTGATTTATTCCTTCAAGGGTTATCTCTATTGGATCTTCCAATGTTGTAATATTTATATGATCAGCTTTAACTTCATTAATAATTGAATATAAAGTAGTTGACTTACCACTTCCTGTAGGCCCATTAACTATTACCAACCCATTTTCTAAATTGATAATTTTTTTTAACACCTTTAATTGTTCTTTTGTGAAATTTAAACATTCTACACTTGATAAATATTTTTCTCCATATAATATTCTTAAAACTATTTTTTCTCCATAAATTATAGGTATTGATGATAATCTACAATTATAATTTATATCTTCATATGTCATAAATAGTTTTCCATCTTGTGGCTTTCTTTTTTCTGTAATATCCATATTAGATTTAATCTTTAACCTAGAATTTATCTTTCCATACTCTTCCAGAGTTAATTTTCTAACCAAAACTAAAGATCCATTAATTCTAAATCTCACATTCACATCATTTTTGATAGGTTCAAAGTGAATATCACTAACTTCCATTTTTATTGCTTCCCCAAATATTCTTTCCTCTATATTTTCATAATTATAATCTAATAAAATATCTATTAGATGCATTAATTCCTCTTTATCTATCTCAATATAAACTATTTCCTTCTGCAATAAAAATTGTAAATATTCTCTTCCTTTTTCATTATTATTAGTTGTACCAACATAAATTTTATCTTCTTTTTTATATAGTGGAATCACTTCATATGTTTTAGCTTGATTTAAAGTAATCTTTCTCACTATATTAAGATCTACATCCTCCATTATCTTTATCATTTTTTAACCTCCTCTTTATGTAAATATTTCCATAAAAGCTTTATCCTATTCCTACATCTATTAATTAAATATAAATAAAAGAGGATTTTTAAACAATTTTAAAAATCCTCTTTTATTTATGCTATTTAATTGTGTTTTACAAAACCATATTCATCCAAGCTATCTTTTATTTTACTTATCGAACCATCTTTAGAGAGTTTATATACTTCTTCACATTTGGAATTTGCTATACTTTTTCCAATAAATAAAACATTTCCTTCACTATCCATATCTAATCCTTTATTCTCATCTATTTCAACTGGAAAATCAAAAACCTTTCTCTTCACATCTCCCTTAGAAACTTTATATAAAGAAACATTGTTATCTTTAACTTTACCTATAAAATAATAACATTCTCCATCTGTAACAATATCTGAAACAAATGTTATAGTAGAAGGAAGAAATTCTTTTTCTTCTCCATTCCTATCTAAAAGTTTAACTATTTTTTTATTATCTAATGTTTCTTGAATACAAATTACTCCACTAGAAACATTTTTAATAAATTGAATTACACCTCCATCTAGTTTATAAAAAATATCTTCTTTTTTTTCTTTTAAATTATATTTAAATATTCCATTAACTCTATCATCACTTATCCCATAATAAGCAATAGTATCTTCATCTATCCAATCCATATATGTATCTGATATTGCTACTTTAGAATTAAATTCAACTGAAGTACCATCTTTTAAAGAAATAATCTTTAGATTTAAAATTCCTTCTTCTTTTCTAAAATAACTTAAATAATTTCCATTTGGTGATAACTTTAAATCAATATCATCTAAACTAACATCCTTTAGTTCTTTTATATTTCCCAAATAAAAGGAATTAAATTTTCCATCTTTTTGAGTTATATAATTTCCACTAGCACTATCATATAAACTAACTAACTCATCGCTCTCTAATTTTTGATACTTTCCATCTTGCAAATCATAATTAGAATAGGTTCCATTCTCATTTTGGATTATTGCCCCTTTTTCAATCTTTACTCCATCAATCTTCTTTTCCTCATTACTACTTTTACAAGAAATCAAAAATAAAGAACCTAATACTACTGCAAACACTTTATATTTGGCACTTCTAAACCCCTTCATTCTTTCTCCCTCTTACACTTTTAATGCTACAAATTCTATACATTTTCTTTTCTCATTACCATGATACTATCTATTTTATTCCATTACAATAGCGAAATTTACATAATTAATACTATTCCTGTATCTTAACTAAATTTTTAATTAATGATATACTATGAGTATTAGAAAGTGAGGATGAATAAAATGGCACTAGACGGAATTTTTTTGAATAGTTTATTATATAATATAAAACCTATTCTACTTGATTCTAAAATAGATAAAATTAATCAACCAGAAAAAGATGAAATAATTTTAACTGTTCGAAAAGAAAGAAAAAATTATAAACTTCTTATTTCTTCTTCTTCAAAATTTCCTAGAATGCACTTTACAGAAACATCAAAGGAGAATCCATTAAAAGCTCCTATGTTTTTGATGGTCTTAAGAAAATATTTAATTGGAGGACGTATTACAAATATTAATCAAAAAGATGGTGATAGAATAATTGTCATGACTGTAGAATCTTCTGATGAAATGGGCTTTAACAGCGCCTATTCCCTTATTGTAGAAATAATGGGTAGACATTCTAATATAACACTTGTACGTGATAGAGATAACAAAATAATGGAGTCAATAAAACACATTACACCAGACATAAATACTTATAGAGTCCTTTATCCTGGAGTTAATTATGTGTATCCTCCATCAACTACAAAACTAAGTCCAAATGATTTTTCACAAACTAGTTTTATAAACTATATTAATGAGAATAATCTCGAACTTAATGATAATTTTTTCTTTAAAACTTTCACTGGAATATCCAAAACTATTTCAAAAGAAATATTTAATGAAATTGCTATAAATCAATTAACTCTAGATGATTTTTCATCATTATATAATTTTATTAGTAGCTATTTTAAGAATTTACTAACCATTTCAGAATTCTTAATATACAAAGATAATGCAGGTTTATATAAAGATTTTTATTGTTACAAATTTAAATATATTTTTAAGGATTTGTGTACAGAAGAATATAGCTCTCCTTCAATTATGTTAGATCATTTCTTTAACATTAAAGATAAGCAAGAACGTCTTACTAATAGATCAACTGATTTACAAAAGCTGATACATACAAATATTGAAAGATGTAAGAAGAAATCAAAAATTTTAAACGAAAATATTGAAGAAGGTCAAAACAAAGATATATACAAGATTAAAGGAGATTTATTAACTTCGTATATTTATACCATAAAACAAGGTGATACAGACGCTAATATTCAAAACTTTTATTCTGAAAATGGGGAATATATAAAAATATCTTTAGATCAATACAAGACACCTTCTGAAAATATACAATCATATTATAAAAAATATAATAAATTAAAAAAATCAGAAGAATGGGCTATAGAACAACTTAAGAAAAATGAAGAAGAACTTGAATATTTAAATTCAGTCCTAACTAACATACAAAATGTAGATTCATATAATGAAATTGAACAAATTAAATTAGAATTAATGGAAACAGGATATATAAAACATAAAATATCTAAAAAAGGTACGAAAAAAACTAAGACTGATAAACCACTGCACTTTATTTCATCTACAGGATTTGATATTTATGTAGGGAAGAATAATATACAAAATGATTATTTAAGCTTAAAATTTGCTCATAGAAATGATCTTTGGTTACATACTAAAGAAATTCCTGGTTCTCATGTAATCATTAAAGGAATAGATATCGATGCTACCTCCATAGAAGAAGCTGCTATAATAGCTGCCTATTATAGTAAAGGCAAAACAAATTCAAAGGTTCCTGTTGATTATACTGAAGTACGTAACCTAAAAAAACCAAATGGAGCAAAACCAGGTATGGTAATTTATTATACAAATAAAACTATATATGCAGATCCACAAAAATATGAAATTTTAGAAGTAAAAAAGGTAAATTAAATAAAAATGCACATTCTATAAAGTTTGTGCATTTTTTATTTACGAATTTCTAATCATTTCTTGAATAACCGTATCCCCTTGACCCTTTATCTCTTTATTATCCATATACTGATAATAATAGCATTTCAGTTTTCCATTATAAAACTTTCTATTTTTAGTGGATTTTTTACCAAATGGTCTCTCAAATCCCTCATAGGATGTTAAAATATTAAATTCCCAATCTGTATATTTATTTTTATAATCTCCAAAAATTTTATATAATTTTTCCACTTCATCCTTTTCACTTAATCTTTCACCATAAGGAGGATTAGTTATTATAAATCCATTCTTCTTTCTGTGAGAGAATTCTCTAAAATCTCTATGTTGGAATTCTATATATTCACTTACACCTGCTTTGTGAGCATTATTTTGAGCTGTCCTTAATACCCAAGTATCATTATCATATCCAATCAATTTTATATCTTTATTCTTTTGAGCTCTTCTTGCCCCTTCTCTTACTTGTTTAAATATATAATCTGGCATAGATGGCCATGTTTCACAGACAAACTCTCTATTTATACCAGGTGCTATATTTTGCATTATCAAAGCAGCTTCTATTAATATTGTTCCTGATCCACAAAAGGGATCAATAAGTTCATACCTATCTTGCCACCTAGACAATAAAACCATTGCAGCTGCTAAAGTTTCTTTAAGTGGTGCAGCTCCTGAATTTTCTCTATATCCTCTTTTATGTAAACCTGAACCTGAAGTATCTATAGTTAATGTTACCTTATCTTTTAATATAGCTACTTCTATCTTATATACTGGGCCATCTTCTTTAAATTCATTTCTACCATATGCTTCACTCATACTTGTTATAATGGCTTTTTTAACTATAGATTGACAGTCTGGCACACTATGTAATGTTGATTTTAATGATTTACCTACAACATGCATTTTTCCATTTATAGGTATAATTTTACTCCAATTAACTTTCTTAGTTCCTTGAAATAATTCTTCAAAACTTTTAGCTTCAAATTCAGCCATTTGTATTAATATTCTGTCTGCTGTTCTAATATGAATATTAGCAATAGCTATATCCATCTCATCTCCAGAAAAGAATACTTTACTAGTTTCAGTTTTTACATCATCGTATCCTAAGGTTTTTAATTCTTTAGCAGTTATCCCTTCTAATCCAAAGGTCGTTGTAGCTATTAAATTATAATCCATATTTTCATCTCCTTTTTAACCTAATCTTCATATATTTTTACCGAATCTTCGTTATCTATTTCCATAATATGTACAGCAATTTTTTCACCTCTTGATGTTGGAATATTCTTTCCTACATAATCTGCTCTAATAGGAAGCTCCTTATGACCTCTATCTATCAATACTGCCAATTGAATTACATTTGGTCTAGCAACATCTATTACTGCATCCATAGCAGCCCTAACAGTTCTACATGTAAATAACACATCATCAATAAGTATTACTTTTTTATTTTGCACATCAACTCCAAGCTCAATATTTGATACTTTAGGAGTCTCTTGCTTATAAGTTAAATCATCTCTGTAAAATGTTATATCAACACTTCCAACTGGAACTTCTACTCCTTCAATTTTCATTATTTCTTTTGCAATTCTTTGAGCCAAAGGATATCCTCTTCTTTTAATTCCAACTAAAACAATTTCTTCTACTCCCTTATTTCTTTCAATAATTTCATGGGATATTCTAATTAAACTTCTTTTTACTGCTTTATCATCTAGCAGGTTAGCTTTCAACTTCATATTTTTACCTCCTAAATAATTTCATTACGTAATTTTTCTAATAAATCACTAAAATATTGTGGTAAATCTGACGTAAACTCCATGTACTCTTTTTTAGTTGGATGTATAAACCCTAGAGTTTTTGCATGTAACGTTTGTCCATCTAACTTATATTTTTGTTTTTTAAATCCATATAGTGGATCCCCTACTAAAGGATGTCCAATGGATGTCATATGAACTCTTATTTGATGAGTTCTTCCAGTTTCTAAAACACACTTAACTAATGTATAGTTTTTAAACCTTTCAACAACTTCATAATGAGTTACTGCTCTTCTACCACCTTCAACAATTGCAATTTTAAGTCTATCCTTTTTACTTCTTGCAAGAGGTTTATCAACAATACCTTTTTCTTCTTTAATTCTACCTTCAACTAAAGCATAATATTCACGTTTCATAGAATGATTTTTTAATTGCTTTGACAAAAAATTATGAGCATTATCATTTTTTGCAACAACTAATATCCCTGTTGTATCTTTATCTATTCTATGTACTATACCTGGCCTAATTACTCCATTTATTGTAGATAAATCTTTACAATGAAATAACAAGGCATTAACCAAAGTACCATTATAATTTCCAGGTGCAGGGTGCACAACCATTCCTTGAGGCTTATTTATTACAATCACATCTTCATCTTCATATACTATATTTAGTTTAATATCTTCTGCATCTATTTGTAATTCTAATGGTTCAGGCAAAACAACTTTTATTTCATCAAAAGATTTTAATTTATAGTTGCTTTTTATTTCTTTATCATTAATTAGTATATTTCCCTTTTGAATCAGTCCTTGTAGATATGATCTAGACTTATCTTGAAAAACTTGAGATAAATATTTATCTATTCTTTCTCCTTCAAAATTTTCTTCTACTACAAAAATAGTTTCTTCCATAATTCTACACACCTCATCATCGTATTCTTTAACATTATAATATAACATTTCCTATTACTCAATTATTAATTACATAGTAAGTATTTATTATCTACAATTATCAATAAAATAAAAAAGAACCACCTATTTATAGCGGTTCATTTTCAAAAAAACAATTAATCTTCATCCTCATCCTGTTTAGCAAAAAAACTTTTTATTTCATCCATATCTTCATCAGAATCTTTATATGAATCTACAGTATTCTCATTAAGTTCTATTTTTTCTTCTCTAACAATTTCATCTTCCACAGGAGTGGAAATATTATAATTTTTATTAAAATCTTTTTCTAAATCATCAAAGGTTTCTAATTGTGTATTTATAAAGTTTCTAAACTTAGCCCTGAATTTTATAAATTCTTGTTTTGTTCTATCAAATTCTGCATTTATTTCAATAACATCAGTATGAGCCTTATCTAAAATTTTTTGAGCTGTTTCATTTGCATTTTTTATTATCATATCAGCTTCTTTTTGAGACGATGCTTTTGCCTGTTCTGCTGCATTTTGTGCTAAAATCAGTGTATTTTGTATTGTACTTTCAATTTTGGAATAATGCTCATTCTTTTCTGTTACACCACTTAACTTCTCTCTAAGTTTTGCATTGTCCTTATATAACTCTTCATAATTTTCAATTATTTCATCAAGGAATTCATCAACCTCTTCTGCTGAATAACCTCTCATCATAACTTTTTTAAATTCCTTATTATTTATGTCCATTGGTGTTAGTTTCATAAATCTCACCTCAACTATGTATATTTTTTAATTGCAACCCTAAATTTACCACTTTTACTATTACCTAATATGTCACCTAAAATAAATTTTCCAAACCCTCTTATTGTTATTCTTTCCCCAGTTTGTATTTCTAAAGATTTACTTTTTACTAAATTATAATCTATTAAAACTTTTCCTTCATTAATCATCTTCTGTGCTTTATCCCTTGAAACCTTTGCAATTTTTGAAATAATTGCATCAACTCTTAAAGACTGCACTAAAATTACCATTTCTAAAAATTGAACAACTGGCGGAATAAAATCATTTGGTAATATTGCTACATTACAAGGAGACTTTCCAACTGATTTTAGATTTTCTATTACAAAATCACTTATTTCCTCACAAACTGGAAAGTAGCAACAATTATCATTTACTAATAAATCTCCTATTTTTGTTCTTTTTATCCCTAAAGCTAGTAACGCCCCCAAAAAATCTCTATGACTTAGTGTACTAAACTTAGATGAATTTGTTATTTTTATCATCTTAAAAGGAAAAGGAATTTCATATATATTATTAAATGCTATCATCCTTCGTTCTGAATCTTCAAAATACCCATTTGATGAAATACTAAACTCCTTACTTCCTAGAGATTTTTCAAAAAACTTCCATACATTTGGAGAATAAAAATTATTGCCAAAGAGAGGTATATCCCTCTCTTTAGCCATAATATATTTTTCATATAAATTTAGAACTTCCGTCCTATCATCATCGCCAAAATTTTTTAACAACACTTGCTTATCCATAAACTAATACATCCTATAAATTAATCTACTTAATATTTGACTTAGTATTTGAAGCGCAAATAGAGCTAAAATTGGTGATACATCTATTGGCGAATTTCCAAAAAACCTATATTGTAATCTTCTAAAAGGTTCTAATATTGGATTTGTAATAGTTCTTAGCAAATTCATTATTTCATTTGTTCTATCTTGTATTACCCAAGATAATAAAGCTTCTACTATAATTACTAGCTCAAAAAAATTAATAATTTTTATTAAAAAACTTATTAATATTCCCATCAAGCCCTCCTATCTAGACCAGTTAAATACAGCTTTTGAACTTAATTCATTTTTAAGTTCATTTGTAACTTCAACATTTGATGGAGATAATATATATACACCTTTTTCAATTTCTTGAAGCTCTCCACCTAATGCATAACAAGTTCCGCTTATAAAATCTAATAATCTTTGAGCTATCCTTATCTCTAAAGCTGATGTATTTACAAGTACTATCCTTCTTGATTTTAATGCATCACTTATTTCTGTTGCTTCCTCATATGCTACAGGTTTTGTAATAGTAACCTTTGTTGCTGACGAAGTGTGGATATTAACTACTTTGTTGTTTCTTTTATTATTATTTTGAAGTACAGGTTCTATTTCTTCCTCTTCTTCATTTTCTACATCATCATAGTCTGCGTATTCATCATACTCATCACCATATTCTCCAAATCCTAAAAACGACTTAACTTTTCCTAACATATTACTCATTACTTTCTCCTCCCACATTATAATTTCTTTTTCCAAATATGCCTTCGCCCACTCTAATCAAAGTAGATCCTTCTTCAATAGCAGTTATATAATCATGGGTCATCCCCATAGATAATATCTCCATATTGACATTTTTAAATTCTTTTTTCTTTAGTTTATCAAATATTACTTTTGTTTCCCTGAAGTACTTACGATTACTTTCTTTACTTCCTTTAGGGATTATAACCATTATCCCTTTTGCTTTTACATTATTACATTTTTCCAACTCATTTATTAAATCATCAAGTTCTTCAAGTACTATCCCACTTTTGCTATCTTCCCTGCCAATATTAATTTGTATAAGGACATTTGCAATTTCCCCACCCTTTTCAAATTCTTTTTCAATTTGCTTTAGTAATTTTATACTAGATAAAGAATGAATTAAATAAACTTTACCAACAATGTACTTTACCTTATTAGTTTGAAGGTTACCTATAAGATGCCAATTCACATCTTTATGAAACTCTTCTTGCTTTTTAATCATTTCTTGTACTTTGTTTTCACCAAAATCTCTTATCCCAGCCTTATATGCTTCCTCCAATTCCTCTAATGGCTTAGTTTTAGAAACAGCTAAAAGCTTAGTTGAACTTGGCAATTGTTTTCTTATCTCTTCAATATTTTGACTAATACTCATAATAGTGTGCCCCCTTTGAGTAAATAATCCTAAGTATAGTTATTCTTCACAAAAGTTATATTTCCTTCATAACTTAATTAAATTTAATTATTTATGTTAATTTTTTTTAATATATTCTTCTGCATATTTCATTTCTGAAATATTAGCTGCCTTAAGAGTAATATTATCTTTAACTTGAAGCTTTACTGATAAACCTCTTATTTTTAATCTTTTAAAATAACTCCCATCTTGTGAAATTAGAGTTTTCATGCTTTCTTGGTCACCTATAGCATAAATATTAAATGGAGCTGATACCATGTCCCCATCTTCAAACTCCAAAAAAGCATATTTACATGTTAATGCTGTTAATGGCGAAATTCGATGATTATTTATTGATATTGCTTCTGCACCTGCCGATTTCAATTCATTTAATAATGAAAACATATCAAAATCATGCAATGTTTTATTTAACATCTCTTCTTGACTGTCATAAGTATTGTTAATTATTGCATCATTAACCGTAATAACTACACCTGGTCCTGTTACTTCATTAAGTCCTGTAAGCATTCCATAATCACGAACTTCATCCTTCATATCATTTAATATTTTATCATAATCAATATCATGATTATTATATTTATCAATTTTTTCTTTTACTTCTTTATTATTTGATTTTAAACTACCAATCTCTTTTAATAAATTATTTTTTGTTTCAATAGCATTTTGATATTCTTTTGCATTTAGTTGAAATGATGAATCAAATCCTTCAAAGCTAAAATTACCAGCAATTAAGAACCCTACTATAATTGTAGAAATAAATACAACTATTTTAGCTCTTTCGTTTTTCATTTAATCACCTCATCGCTTTGATTTAGCCTTTTCAATTAAAAGTCTTCTAATTATTGCAAAATTGTCAAATATCCTTCCTCCAAAAACAATAACAGCTGCTATATATATAGGTATACCTAGTTTATCTCCTAAATATGCTAAACCTGCTGCAAGAAGTGAATTTCCAAAGAAACCTGAAATAAATATATTTGCTTTAAAATTATTTGATAAATTAGCTCTAAAAGCTCCAAATACAGAATCTAAACATGCTAAAATAGCAACAGACATATATGGTGAAAACTTTTCTGGAATATTTACATCTACTACAAATCCCATAATAATTCCAATTAAAACTCCAATTGCTGCTATCATCTATTCCCCCCCTATTCTTTCACTGCCTTAATATAATCACTCTTTAAAGATTGTGTTGTCTTATCTATTTCAATATCATCAACTAATTTTACATCCACATCATAGTTAGCAAGAGAACCTGTTGTTAAATTATAAGATGACTGAAATTTTACTCCAGCATTTAAATTGGTCTTATCTCCTATAACCTTGATTACAATCTTCTCTTTAGGACTTACCTTTCCAGCTGATCCCACCCATAAATAATTACCAGAAGATTCAATCCCAGTCTGTGGAGTAATCCTAAAATCATTAACTGAAATGGCTTCAGCTCTTGAGAACCACAATAAATTAATTATATTGATTAATTCTTTTTCATCTAAATCTGTTGATGAATTATTTGAATTTGCTCCAAAAATATTTGTCTTAGGTGTTATGTTAATAACTATTCCCTCTCCTTTAACATCCACTAGTCCAAGCTGCATTCTTGCTGTATCCAATTGTTTTTTTACTTCCTTTTCAACCTGTCCTTCTTGTGTTGCACTTTCCTCAATTTTCTTTAACTCTTCACTTAGTGATGCATTGGTATTTGTAAGTTCTTCTTTTTCTTTTTTCAAACTTTCTATTTCGCTCATTATATTGGAATTATTATAACTTGTATTAGTATCTTCAGTTTTCGATAATACCTTAAACTGATGAGTTAATAAAAATCCTAAAATTGCACATACAATTGCTACAACTATTTGAGATGCTGTTTTTTTCATCATATACCTCCTACTACTGAATATCTGGTGATCCATTAAAACTAACATCTATATATTTCTTTGCTATATTTTGTTTATAAATTACAGCAGCTGTTTTAATTTTTTTTACTAAATTCTCATCATTTCCTAGTTTAACTTCAATTTCACCAAAACAAACTTTAATCTTAGAAAGATTACTTATATCAAGTAATGTAATCTTAGCGCTCTCACCATTATCATCTAGAAATTTTTGTACCTTATATGTATTTTTTAATATTTCACCAACTCTATCAGAATCCCATAAATTATCACCTAATTTTTTATTTGATAAATCTACTCCTTTTACTTCAATTAAATTTCTACCCTCTATTGAATTAGTTTTTTCTAAATAAATCATTTGATCATTAAAAATATTGTATTGTCCACTTTCTAAATAATAAAACAAACCTTTTTTCTCTTTTACACTAATTTCTAATGTATTAGGATATTTCTTTTTAAAAGTTATCTCTTCAACATATGGGTTATCTTTTAATTTGTCCATAAATTTCTTCCTATTTACAAATAAAAGATTTTCTCCTTTTAATTCTTCTGATTTTTCAACTACAAAATTCCCTGTAACAAGATTTTCCCCTACACATTTTATATTCTTAATTTTAAAAACATCTGTATATGTAACCAAAATTCCTATAATAATTACAATTAATACACTTAACACAATAATTCTTTTTATTCTTCTCTTTTTTCTAGCTTTTCTTATATATTGATTGTTATTCTTCACCATAAACATCCTTATCCTATAATCACCCAAATTATATGTTATTTATATAATACCATTAAATAATGTCAATTTCATTACATAATTATAAAATATTTCAAAAAACTACTGCAAATTTACGGCAGTAGCTTTTCTTTATTATTTTATTTAGTTTTTAATTTCCTTTTGTCTTGAAATATTCAAGAGTATTCCCATAGCTGCCATAGTTATAGCAAGCGATGTGCCTCCATAACTTATAAATGGTAATGGTACTCCAGTAACTGGCATAGATCCTGTAACAACTGCAATATTTATTATTGTTTGAACTCCGATTATTGATGTTATTCCAACTGCTAAAATAGTTCCATAAGTATCTTTGGCTTGTAATGCTACTTTAATACCTCGCCATATTAAAAATACAAATAATGCTATAATAACTATACACCCTATCAATCCCAGCTCTTCACCAATTATTGAAAGTATAAAATCATTATGTGGTTCTGGCATATATAAAGTTTTTTGTCTTGACTGACCTAACCCCAATCCCATAATTCCTCCAGATCCTAAAGCATAAAATGATTGAATCAATTGATATCCATCTCCTGCAGCATCTTTCCAAGGATTTATGAAATTAAGCATTCTAGCTCTTCTATATTGAGGAATTAATGCAAATGCTAAAGCTGCTGTTACCAAAGTTGGTGCAACATATAAAAACATATGCTTTGTTTCTGCTCCTGCTGTAAAAAGAACAATAAAAGTTACTATCATAATAAGCGCTGCTATACTAAGATTTTTTTGTGCAAGAACTAATCCTGCATAAAACCCAGCTACACCTATATAAGGAACAACACCCTTCCAAAAATCTCTCACCCCATCACCTTTTGCTGATAAACTCATTGCCAAAAACAATACTACTACATATTTAGCAAGTTCTGATGGCTGAAATGATGTAAATCCCAAATCAATCCATCTATATGCACCATTGGTAGGTTTAAATGCATATACTAAAAGAAGTAATGGCACTATTATTATCATAAGTGGTACTGTTATCTTTTTTAACTTATGATAGTCCACATTAATAGTAATAGCCATCGCTATTACACCAAGTATACACGCAATAATTTGCTTCTTTAAAAAATAAGTACTATCCTTTAGTTTAAACATTGCATAATAAGAACTTGCAGAATACACCATTACTATCCCAATTGCAAGGAGTATTGCTACACTATAGAAAATACCATAATCTATATTTCCTAATTTTTTTTTCTTTCTCATACCTTTAACCATTCAAACCCCTCCAAAACTTACTAAAAAGCCATAAATCCTATAATACATAAAATAAATGTAATTACAGAAAATACTGTTACTATCTTAACTTCAGACCAACCTATTTGTTCAAAATGATGATGAATTGGAGACATTTTAAATATTCTTTTTCCTGTTAATTTAAATGAAGTAACTTGTAAAATTACTGATAAAGTCTCCATAACATATATGCCACCTACTATTATTACCAACAATGGTGTTTTTAAAACTAATAATATAGTTCCAATGGCTCCTCCTAAAGCTAAAGAACCAGTATCCCCCATAAATATTTTAGCTGGAAATGCATTGAATTTTAAAAATCCTAGCAAAGCTCCTGTTAAACCTATAGAAACGACAGATATGCTCTGTTCTCCTAATTTAAATGCTACTATACTTAGGAAAGTTAGAACAAGAACTGTCACTGATGTAGCTAATCCATCTAATCCATCTGTTAAATTAACTGCATTTGTAACAGCTGCAAAATAAATCAATACACATGGAAAATAAAACCATCCTAAATCTAATTGAAAGTGAAAAAATGGAACCAAAGATATCGCTGTTCCAACCGCTTTTTGTCCATATATTGCCACAGCTATTGAAAATATTATTTGCAAAGTAAACTTTTGACCAGCTTTTAACCCTTCATTATCTTTATGAATTATCTTTAATAAATCATCTAAAAAACCAATTAATCCAAATGCTAAGGTTCCATATAATACTACCATAGCTTTATCTCTTACATCATATCCCATAAAAATCATAACTATTGCTATTGATCCTATAAATATTAATCCACCAATAGTTGGTGTACCAGCTTTCTTAAGGTGACTCTGTGGGCCTGCTTTTCGTATATTTTGTCCAAACTTTAATTTATGAAGTATTGGTATTATTATTGGTCCTAGTATTATTGAAACAATAAATCCCGCTACAAATGCTATTATAATTTTGTTATTAAAATATCCGCTTAATAATTCCCCCATGGCTAATTGCTGCCTTTACGGCAGACACCTCCTTCAATCTTTGTATTTCTATTCTTGTAATTTAGTTACTATATCCTCAAATTTAGCTCCTCTTGAAGCTTTTACTAATATTACATCTCCTGGCTTTACAAAATCTTTTATTTCATTCAATAATTCTTCTTTATCATTGTAAATTTTTATTTTTCCTTTGCTAAAACCTAATTTATAATCATCCTTATATTCTCCTGTAGTAACTAAAATATCAGTTTTATCTTCTGCATACTCTCCTATTGATCTATGCGCTTCTTTTGCCTCATGTCCAAGTTCCCTCATAGTACCTAATACTGCAATTTTTCTTTTTCCATTATAATTTTTCAAAACATCCAATGCAGCTTTCATTGAATCTGGACTTGCATTATAGCAATCATTAATTATGGTATATTCATTAACTTTAGTAAATTCTAATCTCATAGAGGTTGCTTCAATATGTTCTAAGCCTCTACTCATCTCTTCATATGTTACTCCAAGCCTTTTGGATGCAACTATACCTAATAATGCATTTAGTACATTATGAGCACCAACCATTGGAAGTACAAATTCATATTCTTCATTTTCATCTATAAATTTAAAAGAAGTTGTATTTTCCCCTAAAACAATGTCTTTTGCCTTATAACTATAACCTTCATCATATCCAGTCTTTATTATCTGAAAAGATTCTTCTTTTAATTTATTTAAATATTCATCTGTTCCATTAACTATAAGAACATTTTCTTTATCAAAGAAATCAGCAATTTCCATCTTAGCTTTTAATATATTTTCCTTAGTCTTTAAATTCTCAATATGCGATAATCCTATATTAGTTATTAGTGCTATGTCTGGTCTTGCACAATCAGCAAGAATATGTATTTCTCCTAAATTGCTCATACCAAGTTCTAAGACTGCTACTTCTATAGATGAATCTAAACTAAGTATCATAAGTGGTAATCCAATATGATTATTAAAATTTCCTTTTGTCTTGAACACTTTATATTTTTCACTTAAAAAGGCCGCCACTAAATCTTTAGTAGAAGTTTTTCCTGTAGAACCAGTTATACCAATAACCTTTACTCCTAGCTTTTTTCTATAATATTTAGCTAATAAAAGTAATGCATCATATGCATTTCCCACCTTAATAACTGTACCTTTTATTTTATCAACTTCAAAAGCTATTTCATCTACAATCGCAATTGATGCACCTTTATTTAAAGCATCCTCTACATATTTATTTCCATTGAAATTTTCACCTTTTAAAGCTAAAAATATATTATCTTTTTCTATTTTTCTTGTATCTGTACAAATAGCATTAAATGTTTTTCCATTTTCTACAAGTACTTCTCCATCTATAGCTTTTACTAATTCATTAAAAGTTAACTCCACTTGTCTACTCACCTATCTTTTTTTATTTTATGAATATGTGGAATACTGCTTTCTTTGCAATATTCCACATAACTTATTATAATATCCCACTTGTTTAAATATTCTTATATTCTTGCCTTTAAGATTTCATCTACAACTTCTCTTTCATCAAAGTGTATCTTACCTGTTTTTAAAATTTGATAATCTTCATGTCCTTTACCAGCTATAACTATAACATCACCAGCTTCAGCTAAATCAATTGCTTTTTCTATAGCTTCTTTTCTATTTTCTATAACTTCATAATTTTCTTTATCTATTCCAGCAGTAACATCTTTAATGATTTCTATAGGATCTTCTGTCCTAGGATTATCAGATGTAACAATAGCTATATCTGATAAATCTGTTCCTATTTTACCCATCTGAGGTCTTTTAGTCTTATCTCTGTCACCACCACAACCAAAAACAGATATTAATCTATTCTTAGTAAAGCCCTTAGCTGTTTTTAAAATATTATCCAACCCATCAGGAGTATGTGCATAATCTAAAATTATTGTATATGGTAAGTTATAATTTCTACCAACCATTTCACATCTGCCTAAAACAACAACTTCTTCTATTCCTTTTTTTATGCTTTCTAGTGGAATTCCTAATTTATACATAGCAGCTATCGCTCCTAATGAATTGTATATATTAAATTCGCCTGGCATTCCAACTATAAAGTCTTCTTCTTTATCAAGCTTCAATTTAAATCCTATATGTGTACTTTCACATTTTTCTTCAAATGCCTTAAAATCACTCTCTTCTTTTATCGAAACAGTTACTATATTATTTTCACCTTGATTTTTAAGATCCCTAACTACATCTTTTCCATAATTATCATCTATATTCACTACACTTAATTTACTTCTCTCAAATAACTTAAATTTTTCAGCATAGTAATTTTCAAAAGTTTTATGAAAATCTAAATGATCTCTAGTTATATTAGTAAATATTCCTGCTTCAAATTCTATACCATAAACCCTATCTAATGCAAGTGAATGAGAAGAAACCTCCATCACACAATACTCACATCCTCTATTTACCATTTCACAAAACAGTTTTTGTAATTCTAAAGATTCAGGTGTTGTCCTTTCTGTATCTATCCTCTCATTATCAATATAATTAGCTATAGTCCCAATAAGGCCAACTTTCTTACCTGCTTTTTCCAATATAGTTTTAAGCATAAAAGCTGTTGTAGTTTTTCCATTGGTCCCTGTAACTCCAATAACCTTCATCTTTTTGCTAGGATTATCATAATAATTACATCCTATAACGGCCAATGCTTTTCTACTATCCTCAACTTTGATTATATTTATATTTTCATCATCACATTCTATCACATCTTCACATACTATGGCTATAGCACCTTTTTCAATAGATGCTTTTGCATATTTATGCCCATCCACAGCAAACCCTTTAATGCATACAAAAAGATCACTTTCCTTAACAAGTCTACTGTCATAGTTAACTTCATTGATTTCTATATCATCGCTTCCTTGTATTACTTCATATTTTAGTCCTTCTAATATTTTTTTCAAAATCATACTATCACCTCAAATTTATTTATCTTTCTTATAGTTAATCTTTCTAATTAGAACTTGACTCTAATGTTATTGGTTCATCATTATAATCAGAACTTAATCCTAATCCTATTTTTTGGTCTTTTGTAATTACTTCACCTGCTGGTATATCTTGAGTATCTACCACACCTGTTCCTGAAATTGTATAATTTTTTACTCCTAAAGAATTTAATAATTCCTTTGCTTTATCTAAAGAATATCCCCTAAGTTCAGGCATTACAATACTATTTGAACTACCACCATCATCATTCCCATAAAGACTAATCTTTGAACCTTCTTTTACAACATATCCTGGATAAGGTTTAATTGTTTTAACCACATCACCTGACCCTACTAATTCTCCAGTTATTTTCAAGTTACTTAAAACTTTTTTAGCTTCTTCTACCTTCATTCCTCTAACTTCAGGTATTACAACTTCTTTAGCTAAAGCATTATCATTTTCAGATGCAAACTTACTTTCCATATAGTTAAATATATCAGTAAATAATATTTTAGCATATGGAACTGCAACTTGGCTAGCATAGTATGCTCCATTACTTGGTTCATCTATTGTAATCATCACAGTAACTTTAGGGTCACTAACTGGTGCCATTCCTACAAATGAAGATATATATTTCTCATACTTTCCAGTTTCTCTATTTACCTTCTGTGCAGTACCAGTCTTTCCACCTATATGATATCCTTCAATAAATGTCCCATTTCCTGAACCATTAGTAACAACTCTTTCCAAGTATCCTCTAAGTTCTGCTGCATTGTCACTTGAAATTACTGTATTTTTATTTGCCTCAAATGATTTATCTACAACCACTGTACCATTATTATCCTCATGAGTAACTTCTTTCATTACATGTGGTTGTATTAATGACCCTCCATTTGCTATTGCATTCAATGCAGCCATGTATTGAACTGAGTTAACAGTATTAGTTTGCCCAAAAGATATGGTTGCTAAGTCAGTTTGTGAAATGCTATCAACTGGTTTTACTATCCCTGGAGCTTCACCTGGTAAATCCACACCACACTTTTTACCAAAACCAAATTTAGCTATATATTCGCATAATTTTTCTTTTCCAATTTTTTCACCTAACTGCATAAATCCTACATTACAAGAATTTTGTATTATATCTCCAAAATGCTGTGTTCCATGTCCTCCAGATTTCCAGCATTTTATTGTACTACTTCCAAATTTCAAGCTACCATTGCATGTAAATGTATCACTATCAGAAATCAATCCTTCTTCCATTGCTGTAGCCGCAGTAACTACTTTAAATATAGACCCTGGTTCAAAGGTATCACTAACCATTCTATTTCTCCACATTTTTTGTAGTTTTTCACCTTCAGTATTTCCTTCAAAATTTTGTATTCCATCATAAGGATTATTAGGATCAAAATCTGGTTTGTTTGCCATTGCTAATATTTCTCCTGTCTTTGGATCCATAACTACTACTGAAGCTGCTTTTGCTTTTTGTTCTTTTGCAGCTTGGGTTGCAACTTTTTCTGCAAATGATTGAATATTTTCATCAATAGTCAGATTTACATCTTTGCCCTCTACTGGTTCAGTATACTGCGAAACAGTATATGGTAAATCTCCACTTTTACTATCAAGTTCAGCTATTTTCATCCCTGGTGTTCCTGATAGTTCTTCATTATATTGAAGCTCAACTCCAGTTAAGCCCTCTCCATCACTATTAGTACTTCCAAGCACATGAGCCAAGAAATTATTATTAGGATAATACCTTCTTGTATCAGGTGATATTATAACTCCAGGTATTCCAAGCGCTTTTACATTATCAGCTGATGATTTTTCTATTCTTCTTTTCACTATAGCAGATCCTGCATTTGCTCCAGATTTAAGTTTAGTTTCAAGTTTATCTAAAATTTCTTTTTCTTCTAATCCCATGGCTTTACTTATAACTTTAGCTAATTCTTCATTACTTTTATATTTTGCATCATCTTTTTTAAGATATGCCCTAATAGAATTCAAGTCAAAATCCACCCTATACACATTAGCTGAAACAGCAAGTTCAACTCCATTTCTATCTAAAATTCTACCCCTCTTAGCTGATATTTTAACTTCGCTTGTCCACTGATCTATCGCCATTGCTGAATATTCACTCTGTTTAACTATCATTATATAAGCTAGCCTTAATGTAAGTAAGAATAATAAGGTTGTTATAGCAATTAGTGATGAGCTTATTCTTTTCCTCATTTTTGCCTTATCTTTATAATTTTTCTTTTTCACTTTAACTCCTCCGTCAATATTCATTAATAAACAAACTTAGGATGCACTCTATTTTAGCGCATCCATTAGTTTTGAAAACCAAGTTTCATTTTCTGATTTATCTTCTTGCTTACTTTTTTCTTCATCCTCTAAGTAGTTATTCGGTATTTTGACCTCTATTCTATTATCTTTTGTAGCTACAACCATTCCAAGCTTTTGTTCTGCTTGACTTTTTATATTATCAATAGTACCAACTTTCAAAAGATCTACTTTTAATGCTTCATTTTGATCAGTCATATTTTTTATTTGAGAATTTAGGTCTGTTACATCTTTTTGCATATTGTAAACTTTAATATCTCTTGAAACAATTAACATTCCTATAATAAATATGAAACTAGCCACCTGAATAGCAGTTTTTCTTATGTTTTTCAGTTCTTCAAATTTTCTTTTATTTCTTTGCTTTTTTGCACGTTCTAATTGTTTTTCCCTTTTCTTATCACTTTCTATTCTTTTTCTCTGTGGTTTTATCACAGTATTTCCTTTTACATAACCATCTTCATTTATTATCATAATATTCTCACCTCAATTTATTTATACCACTATTTATATTCTTTCTATTATTCTTAGTTTTGCACTTCTACTTCTAGGATTTTCTTCTACTTCATCTTTTGTTGGGTCTATAGCTTTTCTACTAATTAACTTTACTAAAGGTTTCTTGCCACAAACGCAAATCGGAAATTCCTTTGGACACATGCAAGGATCAGCTAATTCTCTAAACTTAAGTTTTACTATTCTGTCTTCTAAAGAATGAAATGTTATAATTGCCATTCTTCCACCTATGTTTAGTCTATCAACTCCATCTTCTATAGCTTTATTAAGAATTCTAAGTTCCCCATTCACTTCAATTCTTATAGCTTGAAAAGTTCTCTTTGCTGGGTGAGGACCATCTCTCCTAGCTTTTGCAGGTATTGCTGCTTTTATTATGTCAACCAATTCTAATGTTGTTTCTATAGGCTTTTCACTTCGCCTATCCACTATAAAAGTAGCTATTCTTTTAGCAAATCTTTCTTCACCATAATCTTTTATTATTTTATAAAGTTCATCTAATGAATAATTATTTATAACATCATATGCTGAGAAATCATTTTCTCTATTCATCCTCATATCTAAAGGAGCATCCTTCATATAACTAAATCCTCGCTCTCCTTCATCTAATTGATACGAAGAAACTCCAAGATCCATTAATATACCATCTACCTTAGGTATATCTAAACTTTCCAATATACTATCTATATTATGAAAATTATTGTGTACAAATTTTATATTATTATATTCTTTTAATCTTTCTTTAGCTGCCTTCAAAGCATCTTGATCTTGATCTATTCCAATCAACAATCCTTCATTAGAAAGTCTTTTTAATATATGAGATGAATGTCCTGCACCACCAAGAGTACAATCAACATATATTCCATCTTCTTTTATATTTAATCCTTCAAGACACTCATTAAGCAAAACTGAAATATGTTTAAATTCCATCTACAAAACTCCTTATATTCCTAATTCACTCATTTTTTCTGCAATGGATTCATAATCCACATTTGAATCATTATATTCAATCCATTTTTCTTTGCTCCATATTTCTACTCTAGTTAAAACACCTATACTTACTATTTCCTTTTCTATTCCTGCATATTCTTTAAGATTTTGTGGAATCAGTCCTCTTCCCTGCTTATCCATTTCAATTTCACATGCTCCTGCAAAGAAAAATCTCACAAAAGCTCTTGCATCTTTACTAGTCAAAGGTAGAGTTTTTAATTTCTCTTCTAACTTTTTCCATTCTTCAAGTGGATATATATATAAGCACCCATCTAATCCTTTGGTAATAACGAACTTACTCCCAATATCCTCCCGTAATTTGGAGGGTACAATCATTCTGTTTTTTGAATCTAAGGCATGTTGATATTCACCTATTAACATAAAATGTACTCCTCTTTATACTTTTTGGTAATGCTACTCTACTTTTAACCACTTTACTCCACTTTGAACCACTTTTTATAACTATTCGTTAAATAATTAGAATATCCTTTTTTTTCTGGGATTTATTTTATAAAAAAATTGTTGTTAAACTCAAAAAAAGCTAAGCAACTATGGCTTAGCCTTTATATAATAGGACTTTATAGAGATTTAAGAGAAATGCTTTATATCAAATTATTTTTTCACTAAAGAACTATAATTCGCACATTTTTTTGTTTTATTTTGCAAAACAAAACCTTTTTTCAATAAAACAAGTAATAATTAAACATTAAATCTAAAATTAACTATATCTCCATCTTTCATTATATACTCTTTACCTTCTAGTCTATATACACCTTTTTCTTTAGCCTTTGCTTCAGATCCACACTCTATAAGATCATCATAAGAAACTACTTCCGCTCTAATAAATCCTCTTTCTATATCTGAGTGAATTTTTCCTGCAGCAGCTGGTGCCTTTGTGCCTTCTTTAATTGTCCATGCCCTCACTTCTTGAACTCCTGCTGTCAAAAAGCTCATAAGTCCAAGTAATTTATATGATGCTTGAATAAGTTTATCAAGTCCCGATTCTTCCAAACCATACTCAGCTAGCATTTCAGCCTTTTCTTCATCATCAAGGCCAGATAACTCTTCTTCCAATTTAGCACAAACTACCATAACTCCAGAATTTTCATTACTTGCATATTCTTTCACAGTTTGAACATACTTATTATTTGGATCTCCGCTCATTATATCATCTTCTGATACATTACAAGCATATAACACTGGCTTTGATGTTATTAAAAATAGACTTTTTATAAATAAAGCTTCATCATCTGTAACTTCTAATGTTCTAACAGGTAGATTTTGTTCTAAATGAGATTTAACCTTCTCCATTAATTCATATTCAGCCTTTGCAGTCTTATCTCCTGATCTTGCAAGTTTAACTGACTTTTCCATTCTTCTTTCAAGCATTTCTAAATCTGAAAAAATAAGTTCTAAATTAATAGTTTCAATATCTCTAATTGGATCAACACTTCCATCTACATGAACTACATTTCCATCATCAAAACATCTTACAACATGAACTATTGAAGCAACTTCTCTTATATGTGATAAGAACTTATTTCCTAGTCCTTCACCTTTTGAAGCTCCTCTAACCAATCCAGCTATATCATAAAATTCTATTGAAGTATATACTTTTTTCTTTGTATTATATAATTTTTCTAGCACATCTAATCTCTTATCTGGTACAGATACAACTCCAACATTTGGCTCAATAGTACAAAATGGATAATTGGCTGATTCCGCTCCTGCTTTTGTTATTGCATTAAACAAAGTACTTTTACCTACATTTGGTAGTCCTACAATTCCTAATTTCATTATGTATATTCCTTTCTTATTTCAAAACTGACCTTATAAATTATAATACATTTAATATATCACAAAATTCTTCTAAAATAAACTTTTAAAATGTTTATTCCTCCATATTTATGCCATTTTATACATTCTACAAATTTCTCATTCTTAAACTACAAACACAGATATTATTGTATAACCCAAGATATAAAAGCCACCTTTTTCACAAGTTATTAAATTATATATTGTTTTGACAAAAAAACTCAAAACTATTATACTATTTAGTAAAAAAGATATCTTTAAGGGGGAATAGCATGAAAAATATTAAAATTAAACAAATTGTCTTTACAGCATTGCTATTGACTAATTTAATAACAAGTAGCATAAGTGTACAAGCTAAACAAACAACTTATCAAAACAACATCATAGCAACTGCAAAAACCTACGATAGTTCTTCAACCACTGATTCTCAAAAACAAGAAATAGATACTACTTGGGGATTGGGAAAAAATCAAACGGAATATATAAAAAATAATAAGTCTTATAATTGGTATATAGACCAAGGTAATACTGGTAAATACTCTGATGGTAATTGTGGGCCAACTAGTACTGCTATGGTATCAAAGTGGGTTGACGAGAGTTTCTCAAAAACTGCTGAAGATGTAAGAAATTCAAATCCTAAAAACGGTAGTTGGTGGTCTACAAATGATATAACCAATTACTTCGATTCATATAAAATCAAATACAGTATTGAAAATTTAAGAGATGATACTTTAAAATCTAAATTAAAACAAGGAAATATTGCTATTCTTTGCATAGATACATCTTATATACCATACAATAATAATCCAAATCAAAGAGTAGGCAGATTTTATGATTTTCAAGGTGGTCATTTTATTGTAGTCAAAGGTTATAGAATAGTTGATGGAAAAACTTATTTTGAAGCATATGACCCAAACAATTGGAATGAACACTATCAAGATGGACAAGAAAAAGGAAAAGATAGATACTTCCTTTCTGAAGACTTAATGAAAGCAGCACGTAATAATTGGAACTATTCCATAATAATTAATCCTAAAACAAGTCCTTCTAAAACTGATTCAAACATACCAAATAATTCAACAACTTCAAAAGATTCAGTTACTCCAAATGACACAATTGATTCAACCAATTCAAATTCCTCAAAAGCTTGGAACTGGTTCAATTGGTTCAACTGGTTCAACTAAAATTATATCCTTCAAACTATTATAATACATTAGATTTAATTCTGAAAAACTAACTTTAAAAAGCAATTTCGCTATTCTACAAGGCTTAAAAGACTTATGAGAAATTATTTTCTCACAAGTCTTTTCTCATATCTCTTTTAAATTTTATTCTACATATAGTTTTTGTAAAAGTTAAATTTTCGTATTTATATTTAATCTTGTGCACATAATACTTTTGAGACTAAGTAAAAAGCAGGTGATATTTTTATGAAGAAAAATATAGTTGTATTCATTTTAGCAACTTCATTATTATTTTTATTACTTTTTCCAATAACCAAAAACACAAATGCATCTAATTACGGAACCGAGCTCAATTGGAATTTCGTTCCAAGCAAGGTGCCAGGAGAAATTCCTCAACCTGCAAAAGAGTCTATAGATTTTTTAAAAGATTGTAATGGTTATTATCTTGGAGATACATCTCAAAAGGTTTTATATTTAACTTTTGATGAAGGATATGAAAAAGGTTATACAAGCAATATATTAGATACCTTAAAAGAATTAGAAGTTCCTGCTGCTTTTTTTGTAACAAAACCATACATTGATAAGCAATCAGATTTAATTACCAGAATGGTTAATGAAGGTCATTTAGTATGTAACCATTCACATCATCATTATTCTATGGCATCTATTCACGATAAAGATGCATTTAATAAAGAAATAACTGATGTAGAAGATACTTTTAAAACTTTAACCAAACAAAATATGCCTAAATTTTTCAGACCTCCTATGGGTAAATATACAAAAGAATCTTTAGAAATGACAAAAGAATTAGGATATAAAACTATATTTTGGAGTTTTGCTTATAGAGATTGGTTTATAAATGATCAGCCTTCTGAAGAATATGCTATAAAGAAAATAAAAAGTGGAGTTCATCCTGGCAGTATACTACTTCTTCATGCTGTTTCCAAGACTAATACTAACATATTAAAAACTGTGTTAACAGATTTGAAAAGTGAAGGATATGAATTCAGGCCTTTAACAGACTTACCTGAATAGAATGCAAAAAGTCAACTAAAGATGAAATTTAATCATTTCATCTTTAGTTGACTTCTTTATTCATATACTTCTCTTATTATTCAATAATTATATCTTTAGAATCTATTGTATCTCCATATGCAGGCTTTAACGTCTTATTATATGCTTCCTTTATAAGCCCTTCACTACCTAATTTTTTAATTTCATCATTTGTCCAATTTAATAATTCTTCATCACCTTTTTTTACTGCTGGTGCTATTACATCTTGATCTCCCAATGTCTTAACACCTACTTGGAATGCTGAATTTTCTCTTGCCCAAGCAAGAACTAATGTATTATCATGTGCTAAAGCATCCCCTCTTCCATCTTTTAAAGCTTCAAAAGCTTCAGTATTTTGATCAAACTTCAACAATTCAATATCAGGATAGTTTTTCGCAAAATATGATTCTGCAGTTGTCCCTTTATTTACTATTAATTTTTTACCCTTTAACTGACTTACATCAGTTATAGTTCCACCCTTAGAAACTATTCCTAATGAAACCTTCATATATGGATTTGCAAAATCAACTTTTTCTTTTCTTTCATCTGTAACTGTGAAATTCGCTAAAATCATATCAACCTTATTTGATTGTAAAAATTCTACTCTACTAGCTGCTTCTACAAGAACAAATTCAACTTTTGATTCATCTCCAAGTAGGTCTTTAGCAATTTTCTTCCCAATTTCAACATCATATCCTTGATTTTTTCCATCACTATCAACATAACCAAATGGTGGTTTATCACTAAATACACCAATTTTTATAGTTCCTCTATCCTTAATAGACTGTATTGAACTTTTATTACTATCCTCTTTACTTCCACAAGAAACTAAAGACCCAATCACTAATATAAAAGTTAATAATACTGCTACAATTTTAAATCTTTTTTTCATTTTTATCCCCCTTAATAGTTTAGTATATTTAAAAAAGCTTGTGCTCTTTCACTTTTTGGCTTTGTAAAAAATTCTTCAGGCGAAGCTATTTCACAAATTTTACCTTCATCCATAAATACTATTTTATCTGCAACATTCCTTGCAAAAGACATTTCATGTGTAACTATCAGCATTGTCATACCTTCCTTAGCTAGTCCCAAAACTACATCTAAAACCTCCCTAACCATTTCTGGATCCAATGCCGCTGTCACTTCATCAAAAAGCATTATTTGAGGCTTCATGCAAAGAGATCTTACTATAGCAATTCTTTGTTTTTGTCCTCCTGATAATTCCCTTGGATATGATTTTTTTCTATCCAATAGTCCAACTCTTTCCAAAAGCACATCAGCCTCTTTTATTACCTCTTCCTTTTTCCTCTTCTGAACTTTTATAGGGCCAAGTAAAATATTATCTATAATATTCATATGAGAAAAAAGTTCATAACTTTGAAATACCATACCAATCTTTTCCCTAACATTTTTCCAAGGTATATCTCTACCAAGTATTCCCTCATCTTTGAGATTAATTGTTCCTTCTTTTATATCTTCAAGCCCATTAATACACCTTAAAAATGTGCTTTTTCCACATCCAGATGGACCAAGAATTACTACTACTTCACCTTTATTAACTTCTAAATTTATTCCCTTTAAAGCTTCAGTATTTCCATAATTCTTTCTAAGATCTTGAATCTTTAATAATGGTTCTATCATTTTAACGACCTCCTACTTTTACCACAGTTTTTCTAAGCGTTTTGCTAAAATTGATAGTGGATAACAAATGATAAAATATAAAAAGAATATCAATCCATATATCCAAAATGATGCTGTTGGAACCGATAGAATAGATACTTCTATTATCTGCTGTCCAACTTTCACTAATTCTACAACACCTATTAAAACTACTAATGAACTTGTTTTTATCATTCTTGAAATTAAATTTATTGCTCCTGGAAGTATTCTCCTTAATGCTTGAGGTAATAATATGTATATATAAGTCTGTATTTTATTAAGCCCTAAGGAATAAGAGGATTCAATTTGATGTTTTTCTATTGAAGTCAAAGCCCCTCTTACTATATCTCCCATTTCTGCTGTTCCCCATATTGTAAACACTAAAATAGATACAAAAATCCCATCGAGATGTGTGTTTAACCAGGTAGCTACTCCAAAATAAATTATAAACAACCATACAAGTATTGGTATTATTCTTACTATTTCTAAATAAATTCTACATATAAATCTAATCACCTTATTTTTTGTAGTCATAATAATTCCAAGGACAATACCTAATACAAAGGCTAAAGCTGCTGATATAAATCCTATTTTACAAGTTACTAATAATCCACTAAGTAATCGTTCAAAATTACTTCCTTGAAATATAATATCAATCCCCATATGCTGCCTTCCTTCCTCGTTTCTCTAAATAACTAGTTAAAATTGAAACTGGTAAAAGAATTATTAAATATGATATCACAAGCATAAATAAAGCTTCTGTTGTCTTATAATCCATTCCTATAATATCTTTTGCTAAAAACATCAGATCTGCAACAGCTATAGCTCCTACTATTGATGTTTCTTTTAATAAAAACAAACAATTTGCACCTATTCCTGGTATAGCTATAGAAAAAGCTTGAGGTAAGATAACATATATAAAGCATTGTGTTTTGCTAAAGCCTATACTAAGTCCTGACTCAATCTGTCCTTTTGAGACAGCTTCTAGTCCACCCCTGAAAGTTTCTGCCATATAACTTCCCCCTAAAAAACTCAATCCAATTACTCCACATTGAAATCCATCAATTTTAATACCCATTTTAGGTAATCCATAATATAAGAAAAATAACTGTATTAATAATGGCGTATTTCTTGATAATTCTATATATGCTTTTGCTATAATACTAAAAATTTTAACCTTATAATATATTAAATTACTACATATTAATCCTATTATTACTGAAAATATTATTCCAAGTATAGCTAGCTCTACTGTTAAAATTGTAGCTTGCCAAAACTTAGGTATATAATTAACTATAAATTGCCAATTCATTTTATCCCTCCTTCTCATAGCTTACTATTATTATATGTATTATACATTTTAAATTCCACCCAATATACTCCAAAATACATTTAAGTAATCGTATTCTTTTAATTACGCCTAACTTTTTCTTCATTTTTCTCTGTAAATTGCAAAAAAATAATCAGATAACCTTACCAGATTATCTGATTATTTCTTTAAATTTCAGGATAAATTATTTTATTTACTTCTTTACAAATCAACTCTTTTCTTTTTAAAGAATTAATTTCTAAACTAGCAATTTCTTCTTCCATACCTTTTGAGAAACTTTTTTCCCTTAATGAATTTAAGTTAACTTTTACATTTATAATTGAAGATTCTATTGCTGCATGCAAAAGAATCGCTGCACAACCTGCATCTGAAATCAACATTTTATTACCATATCTCACTGCAATATCAATATTATTATAAAATTTATATCCTTCTCTTGCAAGTTCTAAAGGTGCTTTCATAGCTTTTAAAGTTCCTTCAAGTATGGCTTTATTTCTTTTTTCTTTTTCCTCATCACTATCTTTCTTTAACTTATAGCAATCCATAAGTTCATTAAAATATTTTCTATCCTCTTCCATTAACATTATAGACCTTTTTGTAAACTTTTTTGAAGCTTCACAAAAATCTAAAACTGCTTTTTTGATATCTATATCTAAAGCCTCAAAAGATTTTTTATTCACTGTTAATGAGTAAACCATTGAGTTTAAACTTCCTGCAAGTGCTGAAACAAGACCAGCTACACTTCCGCCTCCTGGTGATGGAGAACTTGAAGATAAGTCTTCAATAAATTCTTCCACTTTATATTCTTTAAAATTCATTATTAACTCCCCTTGCTATATTAATTTATGAAATAATTTTTAAAGTTATTAGCCTAATAATTCTTCATATATTTTTTTTATTTTTTCTACAATTACCTTTTCCCCATAACTTTCCAAACACTTTTCTCGTATTAAAGTATGATCAAAGTTATTAATATTTTCAACAAAATCTTTTAATCCTTTTACCAAAGCATTATGATCTCGATTTTCAACTATAATACCATTATAATCTTTAATAATATCCTCTGCTCCACCATTTTTAGTCCCTAATACAGGTTTTCCTAGTGCCATAGCCTCAATATATACCACTCCAAAAGTTTCATATTCAGATGCTAAAACAAAACCATCATACCCATTCATAACATGAACTACATCTTCTCTTGCTACTGTTCCTAAAAAATTAATTTTCTCTTCAAGACCTAATTCTCTTGTTAATGCTTCTAATTCACTCTTCTTTTCTCCATCCCCGCCTATTGCAAGTGTAACATTAGCCTCACTAAAAGCCTCACTAAAAGCTTTTATAAGTCTATCCATACCTTTTCCTTCAACCAAATATGCTAAAGAAAATAATTTTATCTCTTCAGTATTTTTGCTTCTTTCTTTCACAATAGACCTTGAAAAATCAACTAAGTTATGAATTACATCTATTTCAACATCAGTATAGTTTTTCATCTCTTTCTTAAGCCCATTACCAACAGCTATTAACTTATCAGCAGAATCATAAGCATATTTTATAGAATTAAAATAACTATCCTTAACATACCTACTATTTTCTAAAGAGGTGTGTTCTGTTAAAACAAAAGGTATGTTATATTTCTTTGCTACAAAAGCTGCAGAAATCCCTCCCCAAAAAGCTGAATGAGCATGGATTAAATCAACCTTTCCTTCTTTTTTAACTATTTCAAGATAAAGTTTTTCCATTCTCTTGTTAAAACTCTTAAACATCCTTGGATTCTTAGGAAAAAAGTTATAATCTTTATATCTATAAACATTTAAATCTTCTTCAACATTAAAACTTAATCCTCTTTCTTCTCCTACTTTACCAAACAAAGTTATAGGCCAAATTTCATTATACGCTACAGATATCTTTTCTCCACTTCTTTGAAGTGCTTGAAACTGTTCTTTAAAGAAACTACCATGAACTTTATTTCTAGGAGAAGCATACCAAGATGGGACAACCATAATATGCATAATCTACACCTCTAATATCTTATTTAATCTTTCAACTATAGAATTCCATTCATAAGAATCATCAGGTTCTCCAAATAATTCTGTCTTATCTTTTTGTAATAAACTAATTAACTTTGTCTTTATATCATCTTTACTATTATCAGAATTCATACATCTTTCATGTCCATGAACTATCCTTTTAATAGGATCTTGATTATCTCCATATATCACAAATACCTTTCCTCTAGCACCTAAATATTCATAGATTTTTGCAGGTATTTGTTTAGAATTTTTATTTCCAAAAAGCAATAATATTTCTGAATTCAGCATATACTTAATAGCTTCCTTAAATGCTATTCTTTTTGAGACAGTCGCAACTTCCAATTCATCTAACTTTTCTTTTGCATCAGCATCATCAATATTCCCAAAAAATAGAATATTCATCTTATTATACAAAGAAGGATTTTCTTTCTTAATATCTTCTACTGCACTAATAAAAGGATTTATATCTCTAAGTTTAGAAAAAATTTCTCCAGCATATATAATATTAAATTTATCATCTCTAATTAATGTTGGCTTACTTTCTTTTTCTAACATTCTAAAAAATTTAGAATCAAAACCTCTGGTAATGATGTAGGTTTTTTCTTTATTAATTCCATATGTTCTTATATAATCCTGCCTATTATCTTCTGTTACAAATATGAATTTATCTGCTAAATTCACTATTTTCTTTTCCATATCTGATTCTATGGATTTCTTTATAAAATTTGCTTTTTGCCTAGTTGAATCCTTTAACCATGGATCACTCCAATATGTTATCCATGGAACATCTTTAAATTTCTTCTTTATTTCATATCCACAAAGGTGTGAAGATGGTGGCTCATGCATCGAAAAAATCACATCAAAACTTTCTTTTTCCATTAGCTCTATTCCATATTTACTAGCTGCTTTAGCCCACGCATAATACATATCTGGAATTACCACCGCATTCTTTACACTTCTAAGAAACTTTAACTTTTTTATCTTACCACTTGAAGGTGCTGTTACAGCTTCTTCTGTAGATTTTCTTGGAACTAATTTGTTAAATAAACTTCCACCTTCTATCAAATGAGTTTTTATATTTTGATTTATCATTTTTCCTAATGCTTCGTCATAGTATATAGAGTCCTTAGGAAAGTCTACTGTCAATAAATGAACTTCATTTTCTTCTATCTCACTTAATTTATTTAAATATTGTAAAGTTTCAATTGCAGCTGAATTATTTATAAATGGCGAATAACACGCAATAAATAATATTTTCATTTTATCCTCCTATATTTTAACCTTATTTCTTAACACAGTTAAAATTTCTTGTACCTCTTGTACCTTAAAAATATAAGTTAAACATAAATAAACTAAAGCTCCAACTAAAGTCCCTGTTCCAACATAAATAAAGACAGGTAATCCAACCGTAAATTTATTTATTAATAATATAATACCTACCATACCTAAAGTAGAAACAATAACTTTTGCTAATTTTTTAAGCAATAATTTAATGTCCAATTTCCCTTGCAGCTTAATAATACTTTTGCCAAGTAAAACTGCTGTTACCATCATTGCAACTGATGCTGCTATTGATATACCTAAAACACCTAAACTTTTAGATAAAGTTATACTTAACACTATATTTATTATCATTCCTATAACCCCATTAATTGCAGTAAGCTTTGTCTTTCCCATGGAAAATAAAGTTGAATTTAGTATATCTCTAACTCCTGTAAAGAATATTCCAAAAGAATATCCAAATAAAGCTAGTGTAACTAGCATTCTAGATTCTTCTTCATACTTAGGAAATACAATCCCAACAACATCATAGCCATAAATTATAATTCCTGCTGTTATAGGAATAAGTAACAAACCTAAGTATACAAAGGATCTTGTTAATACTTCTAAAAACTCTTTATTTTTTCCTTCACTTTGCCTATTTGCTAAAACAGGATAAACAACAGTATTTATTGAAGAAGTTATAATTGCATTTATAAAAGTAATCAATAACAATGCATTATTAAGTATAGTAATAGCTCCATCTTGAAGCCCTGAAGCTATATTTTTATCAACAATCATATTTAATGAGTTTGCACCTGAACCAACTATAACTGGTAATATCAAAATTAATATTTTTTTAATTCTTTCATCCTTTAAATCTATAAATGGTTTATATTTATATCCATGTTTTCTTAAAGAAGGTATTTGAACTACTACTCTTGCAAAGTTACCAATTACATTAGCAACAGTTAATCCATATATATTAAAATCTTTAAATATCATTAGGTATGCAATCATTGGTAAATTAAAGAATAATCCAAGTATAGATGGAATAACAAAATCTTCGTGAACTTGTAATATAGCTGTAAAACATGCATTTACACCTAAAAACAACAAATTTATCAATGTTATTCTTGTAAGAATTATAGCTATTTCCATTGTTTGTGGGTTAACTTTATCCTTGTTTATAAATAAACCTGTGATTTGTTCTGGAAAAAAGCTTGAAAACACAAAAATAACTAATGATATAAAAAACAATATATTAATTATGTTATTTGCAAATTTATGCATTTCTTCATTACCTTTTTTCACCTTAATGTTACTAAGCATTGGTAAAAAGGAAGTAGAAATAGCAAGACCAACTAAAGCAAAAATTATATCTGGAATAGATGCTGCGGCATAATATGCATCTGATTGTATGCCTGCTGGGAATCTTTTACCTATCAAAAAATCCCTTATAAAGCCCATACACCTACTTATTAAAGCAACTACCATAACAATTGCAGTTGATTTAATTAAATTACTTTTTTTCATATATTCACCTACTATTTACTTTTAAATACTCTCCATAAAAACTTAGGAATAACTGTTAATCTTATAATTCTACTTGGTTCATTTGATACTCTATATAACCACTCTAATCCTAAGGAAATCATCCACTTAGGTGCTCTTTTTACATTTCCAGCAAAAACATCAAAACTTCCACCTACCCCCATATATATATTGCATGGAAGTTTATCTATATTATTTATTATAAATCTTTCTTGTCTTGGACATCCCATTGCAACAAAAATAGCCCAAGGTTTTTTTTCCTTTATTTCTTCAATTATTTCTTCACAATTGTTTAAATCAAAATATCCATTATGTGAACCAACTATATTAATAGTAGGAATGTCTTCTTTTAAATTCTTAATACACATATTTAGGGTTTCTTCTTTAGCCCCGAGAAGATAAATACCTTTACCTTCTTCTGCTGCCTTATGTAAAATTTCTTTCATCACTTCAATTCCAGCTATCTTTTCTTCAACTGGAGCTTTCACTAATTTTGAAGCAAGTACTGTTCCAACTCCATCTGGAATTATTATAGAATATTCTTCATTAAAATTCTTGTTAAGATTCTCATCTTCTAATCCATTAAATAAAACTTCTGGATTTCCTGAAACTATGTTAACTTTTTCTTTTTGAAAAATCTCTTTTAACAATTCTGATTTACTTTTATTAAAAACTTTATATCCCAAAATCTCTGTATTCATATGCACTCCTTACTTTGCCATCATTCTCTCTATCTGTTGTACAACTTCATCCTCAGGATTTAATTTTTTAGCTATTTCTAAATGAAGTTTTGCTTCTTTTTCATTTCCTAAATTTATGTAACACATAACTATATTAGTGCAAATCTCTATATCTTTTGATGCTTCAAATCCCTTTTTAAAATATCTTATAGCCTGTTCAAAATCTCCTATGCAAGCATAATTTACTCCTAGTTCATTAACTACTTCTAAGATACCCGATTCAATATTTAAACTTTCATTTAAATAATATATTGCCTTTTCATAATTTTCTATTTTTCTATAAGCTACAGCTAAATAATAATATAGCAACGGATTTTCTTGAAATTTATCAATTAAAGATAAGAATATTCCTATAGATTTTTCTGGGCTATTATCTAACATTTCTATAGCCTTTTCATAAGAAGTAACATTTTCTATATCATTTATTATTATTTTAACTTCTTCGCTTACATCTCCACCTCTATTTACATATTCATTAATACTAATCTTAGCACTTGCATAATCACCCTTGGCTTTAAGTATTATCCCTTCATATAAATATGGATCTGGTAAATTAGAAAATTCTATCTTTCCTTCTTCTATATTCTGCATAAGAATATCATCAAAAGCACTATCCCCTTCCCTAATAGCCTCTCCAACTAATAGAAGTTTTTTATAATACTCTTCATTTCCACTAGATAAATATAATCCTCTTATTAGTAAATAAGCATCGATTAGCTGGTCTTCTTTAATTCTATTTGCAACTAAAGCTTTTCCACACTCTTCACTTTCTTTTATATTATTTAGAACAATAATATAATCTTCACTGTATATAAGGTTTTCATCAGCACCTAAAGCTGTGAGCATTCCTTCAATAAGATAGTATATTGGTAAATTACTTATTTTTATTTCATCATTAACATTGCTTGTAATATATTTTGAACTAATTGGTACATATAAATCTTTAGTTTTTAATGTAACTCTTTCTGGTATATTAGTCCCTTTTTTAAATCCTTCCCAATTCACTTCTAAAAATAATAATTTATTTAACCTATCTTTAAATATTGCTTTATAATCCATTCATACACCACCAAACCATTTAATATCTCTTATCATTATACCCTAAAACGCAAAAAATGCTATCATCTTTAAAGATGATAGCACTTTTTTAATTTTATTTTAATTTTTCATTAATGATTTTCATTACTTTTTCTTTAAATCTAATTACTTCAGTTTCTGCATTTTCAAGGCTACTTCCTTTAACTGCAAGATAAACCTTCATCTTTGGCTCTGTTCCTGAAGGTCTTACTACAAAGTACGAATCATCTTCTAATATAAACTTTAATACATTTGAAGTTGGAAGGTTTATATCCTTCTTTTCTCCTTTAATTAAATTCTCTTCTACCTTTAACTTATAATCTAACTTTGTATTAACTTTTACGCCATCAACTTCAGTCAATTGAGTATTTCTTAATTTATCAATACATGCTGCAATCTTTTCTGCGCCTTCTTTTCCTGCAAGTTCTAATGAAACTAAATCTTCTTTGAAGAATCCGTGTTTTTCATAAAGCTTAATTAAAGCCTCATAAAGACTTATTCCTTCTTTTTTATAATAAAGAGTCATTTCTGCTATAAGCATAGATGCTATAACTGCATCCTTATCTCTAACAAAATCACCAGCTAGATAACCATAACTTTCTTCAAAGCCAAACAAATACTCTTTCTCTCCTGATGTATTAAACTCTCGAATTTTTTCTCCGATATATTTAAATCCAGTTAATACATCCATAATTTCTATTCCATAACTTTCAGCTATCTTTCTAGCGCCCTCTGTTGTAACTATTGTTTTTATTACAACTCCGTTATTTGGTAATTTGCCAGTTTCTTTTAATGAACCTAATATATAATCTGTTAAAAGCAAGCCTGTTTGATTTCCAGTAAGAACTTTATATTCTCCAGCTCCAACATTTACTACTACACCAATTCTGTCACAGTCAGGATCAGTACCAAAAATTATGTCTGGCATTTCTTTTTTAGCCATATCTAAAGCTAATTCAAAAACCTTTGGTAATTCTGGGTTTGGGTAAGGTGCTGTTGGAAAATCACCATTTGGAGCTTCTTGTTCCTTAACAACTTTAACATTTTCATATCCTAACTCATTTAACACTCTTCTAACTGGTATATTTCCACTACCATGAATAGGTGTATAAATTATTTTTAAATCCTTTGCGTTGTCTTTTACTAGTTGTTCTCTTATAGTCAATCCTTTTACTCTTTCAATATAAGCTTTATCAACATCTTCACCTATATAATTAAGTAATCCTTTTTCTATTGCTTCGCCTTCAGCTATAGTATTAATTTTTTCAAAACTATCTATAGCATTAACAGCTGAAATTATTGTGTTTGCTTTCTCATCAGTTACTTGTCCACCAAACTCATCATATACTTTATATCCATTATATTGTTTAGGGTTATGTGATGCTGTAACAACTATGCCACCTTGGCATTTTAATTCTCTAACAGCAAAAGAAAGCACTGGTGTAGGTCTTAAACTTTCATATAAGTAAACTTTTATTCCATTTGCACATAGTGTTAATGCTGCTGCTTTTGCAAATTCCTTTGACATATTTCTTGAATCATAAGCTATTGCAATAGATGGATTCTTGAAATTATCATTTAAATAATCTGCAAACCCCTGAGTAGCTTGAGATACTGTATATATGTTCATTCTATTAGTACCAGCTCCAATTACTCCTCTTAGTCCACCTGTACCAAATTCTAACTCTTTATAAAATCTATCTTCAATTTCCTTGTCTTCTTTTATGCTGCGTAATTCTTCTTTTATTTCTTCACTTATAATACTTGAATTTAACCAGCTTTCGTATTTCTTTTTATACACTGATACCCCTCCTCATTTCTTTATAAATTATATTATACAACATATCTAACATTTTACAATGGGGAAGTTAATTTTTTCCATTTTTTTCTATGTAAGGGCACCTAGTGCCCAGTCTATTCCTCTGATTTTTTTCCTTCTTCTTTAATGTTATCATCATCACGATTTTCCATTTCTTGTTCTGATAATTGAGAAGTTAATCTTTTTTCGTTGCTTATAGATGCAATTACTGTTTGTATATCATCTATTATTGATATTTCTTCTGAAATTTCTAAATCAGAAAATCTATATACAGCACCTAATTCACCTTTAGAAACATCCATTTTTATAGACTTTGGCAATTTATCTGGCTTACAACTTACCTTTACCACAGCTTTTTCTTTTTGAAGAACTGCACCTTTGTTATTAAGCCATTCCTCTCCAGTAAATTGAATTGGAACTTCTGACTGAATTTCTTTATTAGCCCCTATTTCCTCTAAATCAATATGAATTATTCTATGAGATACAGGATCTCTTTGAACTTCCTTCAATAATGCCATTTCTTCATTTCCATTAAAATTAAAATTAATTATTCCATGTTCCCCCCTTGAAGATAATTCTCTTCCTAATTCTAATTCACCTACCTCAAATAAAAAATTACCAATTTTTTTACCATATAATACACCTGGTACAAGCCCATTTCTTCTTTCTCTCCTAGCAGAATGACCTGACGATAAATTTCTTTCTATCAAGTTCAAATTATTCAATTTTTTTCACTCCTTATATATAAACTCTTTATAATTATTCCAAAAACTTATAAATTTTATACAAATAAATTTAAAATTGCCATTTAGTTTTGAAAATTTTACATCAAATCCTGCTAAAACTCATATATTAATATTGCATACAACAAATTTATACAATATAATCATATAGGATTAATTTCTTAATCATAAAAAGCATTTTTAAAATTACGGAAGCGGGTGTATAAATGAACAAATTTAATCAAAATAGAACTCCTCTATTTGATGCATTAAAAGAATACGTAAACAGAGATACTCTACCATTTCATGTACCAGGGCATAAAAAAGGGGTAGGAATTGATACTGAATTTAAAAATTTTATAGGTGAAAATCCATTTAAAATAGATGTAACGGTGTTTAAGTTAGTAGATAGTTTGCACCATCCAACAGGCCCTATTAAAGAAGCTCAAGAACTTGCTGCAGATGCTTATGGTGCAGATGCTAGCTTTTTTTCAATTCATGGAACTTCTGGTGCTATACAAGCAATGATTATGTCAGTTGTATCAGATGGAGATAAGATAATAGTACCTAGAAATGTTCACAAATCAGTTACTGCAGGCATAATACTAAGTGGAGCTATTCCTGTATTTATGCAGCCTGAACTTGATAAAAAATTAGGTATAGCTCATGGTGTTGCTCCTTCAACTGTAAAAGAAACATTAGAAGCTAATCCTGATGCAAAAACAGTACTAATAATAAATCCTACTTATTATGGAGTGTCCACTGACATAAAAGAAATTTCTGATATAGTTCATAGTTATGATATTCCATTGATTGTAGATGAAGCTCATGGTCCTCATTTAGCATTTTCAAATAAACTTCCAATGTCAGCTTTAGAGGCCGGTGCAGATATTTGTGCTCAGAGTACTCATAAGATTATAGGTTCTTTAACTCAAGGTTCTTTACTTCATGTTAAAGGTAAACGTGTTAATCCAAAGAAAGTACAACAAATATTAAATCTTTTACAAACTACATCTCCTTCTTATATACTAATGGCATCTTTAGATTGTGCTAGAAGACAGATTGCTTTAGAAGGAAAAGAACTTTTAAATAAAGCTATAGAACTATGTGAATATACAAGAACAGAAATAAATAAAATAGCAGGCTTTCATTGCTTTGGTGAAGAAATATTAGGTAAGGATGGTTCCTACTCTTTTGATCCTACTAAACTTACAATTTCTTGTAGAGATTTAGGCATAACAGGTTATGAATTAGATACATTATTAGCTGATAAATATCATATCCAGATGGAATTATCTGATTTTTATAATGTATTAGCAGTGGGATCTTTCGGAGATACAAAAGAAGGTATGGAGAGATTATTAAAAGCTTTAAAAGAAATATCAAAAGAATATTTTAGAAAAAAGCCTGCCACTCCAGACTTCCTAGATATTCCAGCTATACCTAAAAAAATACTTAATCCACGTGAAGCCTTTAATGCTAAAAAAGAAGAAACATTACTTTTAGAAAGTGAAGGCAAAATTTCAGGAGAATTTCTTTTAGCATATCCACCTGGAATTCCATTACTTTGTCCTGGTGAAGAAATAACTAAAGAAATAATTGATTATGTACAAGATTTAAAAAGAGCAAATCTCTATGTTCAAGGTACTGAAGATTTAACAGTTACTTTTATAAAAACATTAATTTAATATATTGCAATTTAAAATACCCTATAGATTAAATATAAAATTAATCTATAGGGTATTTTTTACAGCTACCTTAAAGTATAATATGAGTAGTCACGAAAACTAATTTCTATAATTCTGATTTAATATAATTATTAGATTCAATTGAATATTTCAGTTATAGG